>CALHTF010000086.1 GCA_938038815.1 uncultured Acidimicrobiales bacterium
GCCTTCTTGATGAAGTCCTAGAAGGATCTTGCTACACAGGTGGTGGCGTGTCGCCGCGTCCGTCGGCGTCTTCTTCGGCGAACTCCACGTCCCAGCGGTCGAGGCAGTCGGCGCATCGGAACGCAATGATGTCGCCCGACCGGAATCCGTCTTCAGGGCCAACGGTGAGGCGGTAGCAGTCGCCGCCGCAGTCGACGCAGGTGATCTTGTCGGGAACTTCCACAGCCAGACCGTAGTGGGCGCGGCCCAAATCGGTGCCTTGGGCTAGCGCACCTGCATACGGGTGTAGATCACCTTGATGGCCTTGCCGTATTCGGGGTGGCCGGGCAGGTACGGCTGCGGGTCGGAGAACTCGGCGCTAGCGAGGCCGTCGGCTTCGACGCGACCAACCGAAGCCTCGGTGTCACGGGGGTCCCACAGGTCGGTTCGTTGCGAGAAGATGACGACTCCGCCGGGCTGGGTGACCCGAACCAGTTCGCGGATGACCGGCTCGGGTTCCTGGAGGTAGGTAAAGACCCCGGCGCTCGCCACACCGGCGAACTGATCGTCGTCGAACGGGAGGGGTTTGTTGAGGTCGCCGTGGACCAGTGCCGCGTAGGCGTTGCGATGGCCAGCGAGCGCCAACGAGTCGGTCGAGAAGTCGATCCCGATCACCGTGGCGAAGCCGGTGGCCCGCAATGCGGCTCCGGTTCGGCCCGTTCCACAGCCCGCGTCGAGGATCTCTGCCGATGGGCCGGTAGTTTGCAGCACCGTTGCGCCGAGCATTGCGGCGACCGTTTCGGGCACCTCGTAGCCCCAACTGGAAACGTCGTCGTCGTAACTGGGCGACCATGAGTCATAGAGCGCAACGAGCTCTTCGGTCGAGGCGGCGAACTGGGCGGAGAGTTCGCTGGAGTCATGCTGGTCGGTCACACGCCAGGTTTAGCCCGCCGAGCGATCACACCCGAAAGTGAGCCTGGGGGTGCTGCCATCTATGGTGGAGCGATGCGCGTAGTTGCCGGAACGGCCCGAGGCCTTCGACTCCTTGCTCCGGAGGGCACCGACGTGCGGCCCACCACCAGCAGGGTTCGCGAAGCCACGTTTAATGCGTTGTACAGCCTCGGGTTGATCGAGGGGGCGGTGGTGGTCGATCTGTTCGGCGGTACGGGAGCGATGGCGATCGAAGCGCTGTCGCGAGGCGCCAGCTACGCCCACATCGTCGACCAGGCACCGCGGGCGATCGGCGCGATCGAGGAGAACCTCGAAACCACCAAGTTCGAAGACCGAGCAACCGTGCATCGGCGCGACGCGTTCAGCTACCTCGGCTTGCTGGAATCGAACGGTACGGAGGTTGACCTGGTGATTGTCGATCCGCCGTATCGTTTTGACCAGTGGGACGAATTGTTCGCGGCGCTGCCCGACGCCACAGTGGTGGTCGAGTCGGGCGAAGAGCTCGATCCGGGACCGCAGTGGTCCAACATTCGGACCCGTACCTACGGGGGTAGCGTGGTGATGATTATGGAACGAGCGGCCGAGACAACGTCTCACGCCCCAACAACGGAGACGTCGACATGACTCGAGTGCTTTATCCAGGATCGTTCGACCCGGTACATCTCGGGCATCTAGAAATCGTCGAAAGCGCGTCGGCGCTGTTCGACAGCGTGGTTGTGGCGGCGGTCGGCAACCCATCGAAGGGCAAAGGCCTGTTCTCGCTCGAGGAACGCCAGGCCATGTTGCGCGAAAGTTTTAGCCACCTCGACAACGTCGAGGTGATGAGTTTTTCTACTCTTGTGGTTAATGTTGCCAAAGAGGTCTCGGCGGACTTCATCGTGAAGGGGCTTCGAGTCGTTCAAGACTTTGAGAGCGAACTTCAGATGGCGCAGATGAACAAGGAGATTTCGGGAGTGGAAACACTTTTCTTGCCCACCGCATCTCGGCGATCATTTCTTGCCTCAAAACTCATCCGCGAGATCGCCAGTTTCGGCGGCGATGTGTCAACAATGGTTCCTTCACCCGTTCTCGAACGACTCAACGAGCGGGTGGGAAACCCAGCGGCCAAACCAACCAATGAGGGTTGATGACTGAATTCGACAGCGACCTTGAACCAATGGACCACGAGGTACCTTCTTCCTCGTCGTCGTCGGACTACGCCCCACCCGAAGCCGAAGCACTGATTCGCCGGACGATCGGGCTGATCGACGCCGCCCGTCCAATGCCGTTGTCGACCTCGTCGATGATCAACAAAGAAGAAGTGCTTGAGCTGCTGCACGAAGCCGTCGAGCGGATGCCCGACGAACTCCGGGCCGCTCGGTGGCTGATGAAGGAGCGCGAGGAATACCTCGCCAAGGTTCGTCGCGAAGGCGACGACATCATCGAGCTCTCCCAAACCCAGGCTGCTCGCATGGTCGAGCGGACCGAGGTGGTTCGGGCCGCCGAGAAGCGGGCCCGCGAAATCGTCGAAGCCGCCGAATCTGACGCTCGCCGCATGCGCCTCGAAACCGAAGACTTTTGCGACCAGAAGCTGGGCAGCTTTGAAAACGTGCTCGAACGCACGATGCAGGTCGTGCAACAGGGCCGATCAAAGCTTCAGCGCAACCCACTCGCAGAAGCGGCCAACGGTGCACCGGGCCCCGCAGCCGAGCCAGCCCCGGCCGAGCAGGCACTCCCAGACCCCGAAGCCGACGCTGGCGGGTTCTTCGACCAAGACGGGGCCTAGGCTTTACGCCCGAGGTCGACCACATGCCGAAGTACAACTACGACCCGAGCGCCGAGGATCGGCCACGCGCCGACGGCCGGCTGGTGCTCGGCATTGGCGACATCCGGGGCAAGGTCGGAGCCGAACGCGAAATTGCCTACGGGGTCGACCTGGGCGAGCTCGGACTCGAGTCGGCCCACGTCGCCGTGGTGGGCGAGGTGGCGCTCGACCTGGTTCTGGGTGTGATCACCGAAGGTATGGGTCTTGACGGAACCGCCGACGCCTCGTGGGCGGGGGAGTGCCGGCGATGCCTCAACGAGGTGAAAGGCAAAACAACCGCCGAGGTGCACGAGATCTTCGAAGCTCGACCGACCGAGGGCGAGACCTACCCGCTCGGTGTCGAGACGGTCGACATCGAGCCGGCGGTTCGAGACGCCATTCTGCTTGCGCTGCCGCTGACGCCGTTGTGTCGCGACGACTGCCCCGGCCCTGATCCGGAGCGTTTCCCGACCACCGTCGAGTCCGACGAACCGGTCGAACGTAAGCCCGACCCTCGTTGGGCCGCCCTCGACGGCCTAAACTTCGACGAGTAGACCGCGGCCCGTCTTCACACTTTTGCGTAAGGGCCGATAGCATCGAGCGTTCGCGCCGTGCCTGGTGCGCGAGTTCACAGGAGCAACAATGGCAGTACCGAAGAAGAAAACTTCTAAAGCGAAGAGCCGCAGCCGTCGTGCATCGGCTTGGAAACTCGACGCTCCCGCAAAGAGCGTGTGCCCACGCTGCAACGTAACCAAGCTGCCCCACCGGGTGTGCGGTAGCTGCGGCTGGTACAACGGCCGCCAGGCAATCGAAGTCGAGTAAGCAACCCACGTGAGTCAGCTTCCTATCGCCCTCGATGCAATGGGTGGCGACAACGCACCGAGCGCGATCGTCGCTGGTGCTCGGGTAGCCGCCGAAGAACACGGCATCAATGTTCTGCTCGTAGGCCGCCCCGATGAGTTGGGCGATGTTGGCGACCTCGAAGTCCTGCCCGCGAGCGAAGTAATCGCTATGGACGCCGAGCCCGGTTCGAGCGTCCGGCGGATGAAAGATTCGAGCTTGGTTCGAGCTGCTGAAGCGGTTCGCGACGGCAAGGCGTCGGCCATGATTTCGGCGGGCAACACCGGCGCCACGATGGCCAGCGCGTTGCTGCGTATGGGCCGAATCAAAGGGGTGAGCCGCCCAGCGATCGCTACCCCGATTCCACGGCTGGCCGGTACGCCGACGGTCTTGCTCGATGCCGGCGCTAACGCCGACTGCACCCCCGAGATGCTCGAGCAGTTTGCTCGCATGGGGGCAATCTTTTGTCGCGACCGCTACGGGGTCGACAAGCCCAAGGTGGCGCTGTTGTCGATCGGCGAAGAGGCGGGCAAAGGAAATGCGCTGGTCAAAGAGACCTATTCCGCTATGGAACAGGTGCCGTGGGGTGCGCTTGGCGCGGAGTTCATTGGCAACGTCGAGGGCCGTGACCTGATGACCGACGATGCCGACGTGGTGGTCACCGACGGCTTTACCGGAAACGTGGCCCTCAAGACCCTCGAGGGTGGCATGAAGACCCTCATCGCTGGTCTGTTCGACGCCTTTGGGTCGTCGCCCGAAGCCGAAGCTGCTGCGGGCGACCTCGCCCCGGCGCTCGAACCGCTCTACCGCCGGTTTAACCCCGACACGTACGGTTCGGCCGTGCTGCTGGGGGTCAACGGGGTGTGCATGATCAGCCACGGGTCTTCCTCGGGTCCGGCGATGACCAATGCGTTGGTAACCACCGCCGAATTACTCGAGACCGACGTCGTCGAGCACCTACGCACCGCAATCGCCGAGTAAAAGAAAGAACGCGGGGTCAGACCCCGCGTTCTTCCTTTACCGCGCGCTCCCTTTGCTCACTATTTGTGGTAAATTGGGCACAGAACGTGGGAATCCGGGTTCCGGGTGTCGCTGATCGAGATTGTCCAAACGTGACTGTTTGCGCTGGTCAGCCGCATTTCTTGGAGATCGCCCGACCCTTTTCACAAGCGCACAAATTTCTACTTTGGTAGGTTTCACGTTCTTGTAGTGCGTACACAAGCGCACAAACTGCAGTCGGAGAAAGAGCAACATGCCGGCAGAAACCCATATGGAAGGACCACCAATGAATCGAGACGAAGTTCTCACCCTCATTCGTGAACGGTTGGCCGACATTCTCGAAATCGAACCCGACACCATCGGCGAAGGCGACTCCTTTCAGGACGACCTCGACGCCGACTCGTTGGCTCTGATCGAGCTCGTCGAAGCCCTCGAAGAGGAAGTCGGCGAACGCACCGTTGGCTTCCGTATCGAAGACGACGACCTCGAAGACCTCAAAACAGTGCGCGACGCGGTGGACTATGTCGTCACCCGAACAGCAGGCTAACCAAGCCAGTTCTGTTGAACTGAGCCGTCGACTCGAGCACGAATTCAACGACCTGTCGTTGTTGGAGCTCGCGCTCACGCACCGTTCGTGGTGCGCCGAAGTCGACGCCGACGAATCGAACGAACGGCTGGAGTTTCTCGGCGACGCGGTACTCGGTATGGCGATCACCGACGAGCTGTACAAACGGTTTCCCGGACGCTCCGAGGGCGAACTCGCCAAGGTCCGGGCCGCCGTAGTGAGTTCGACTTCGCTGGCCACCGTGGCCTTGCAACTCGACCTTGGGCCGCACCTGCGGCTCGGGCGAGGCGAAGACGCATCGGGCGGGCGGGCGAAGAGTTCGATTCTGGCCGACGCGACCGAAGCCATTATTGGCGCCGTGTACCTCGACGGCGGCTGGGAAGCCGCCCGAGCATTGGTGATTCGTCTGCTCGGTGAAGAAGTTGTCGATGTCACCGCGGCCGGCCCCGGTGCCAGCGACTACAAAACCCGCTTGCAGGAACTCGCCGCTCATCTGGGCTTTGGCCCTCCCGACTATCAGGTTGGCGAGTCCGGCCCCGATCACGACAAACGATTCCAAGCCACCGTGCACGTCGGCGGCACTGCCCGAGGCGCCGGAGAAGGCACCTCAAAGAAGCAGGCTGAGCAAAACGCCGCAGCCGAAGCGTGGGCCGTGTTGGCCCCGTCCACTCCCACCAACAACCCGATTGAAACCATGACCGATCAGTCCCCGTCCACGACTACCCCGATTCGAGAACAAGCCGATGTTTGAGCTTCCAGAAATTGAAACCATGAAGCGCGACCTCGAGCGTGAGGTCGTCGGTAAGAAGATCAAGACCGTTACCGCCGAGGGCATGACCGTGCTCGGCAAGTACAAGAACCGCAAGGCGTTCACCAACTTGTTGGTCGGCCACAAGATCACCTTGGTCGACCGGGTTGGGCTCAACCTGTTGTTCTACACCGACGAAGGCGACGTACTGGTCGCCGAGGCCAACAAGACCATGCGACCCCACCGCGCAACGAACAAGGCAGCCACCCACGATGGCACCGAAGTGGTTATCACCTTCACCCAGCATGGACAGCTGCGCTTTGTCGACGAAAAGGGCAAAGGCGAGCTGTACGTAATCGCCGCCGACGATGTTGAAGATGCGGTGGCCGCTATGGCGCCCCAAGGGCTCGACCCGGTCGCCGAACCGCTGTCATGGACCCACTTTGGCGAACTGCTTCGTCACAGCGACACGGCGCTCAAGACCATGCTCACCGACACCAAGATCATCATGGGTATCGGCAACATGTACACCGACGAGATCTTGTTCACCTCGGGCCTCAAGTACGACCGCAACAGCACGTCGCTGTCGAGCCAGGAAGTCCGGCGCCTCTACCGGGCGCTGGTCGAAACCCTGCACGACGCCATGAAGTACCGGGGCACCACCCTCGACGGGAACTACTACCTCGACGTGTTTGGCGAAGCCGGCATCTACCAGGATCACCTCCAGGTCTGGGACCGCGAAGGCGAACTCAGCCCCCGGTCCCGAGCACCAATCCAAAAGACCAAGTTCAACGGCGCCGTAACCTACTACTGCGAAACCCAGGTCTAAATCTCTGGTCAGTCGCTCGCAAGCTCGCTCCTTCTGCGCTTCGCTATTTTCGACATCCGGCGCCCCTCGCCCTCCGCTGGCGCTCCGGGCTCTTTGACCGCTTTCCCCGAAATTTTCGCGTGGAACCCACTCTGAGCGGTTCAAACGCGATTAGAAAGCTGGGTTAGGGCTTGCCGGCACGTGGCCGCGGTTTGCCGGTACTTCGGGCACAGCGCCGCTTTCGTTCCATCAGCTTGGGCGAGGCACGCACTTCGCGACGCGAAGCTGCACGGCTCCGAAGTCGACAGTCCGGGGCCTGAGTTACTGCACTCCGTGCAGGCCGTTCCGGGGCCACGGAGTCCGTCGGTTTCGACCGCCGGGGCGGCCGAAGCCCTTACCGAGTTGCTGCGCAACTCGCGGGACCTGAGCTCCTAGAGGCCAAGGGTGCGAGCGGATATTCCTTTCACGGGTACCGAAGACGGCGCTGCACGGACAGCAACCTTGCCGCAGAGGTGCCACGGGTGTGGCCCGAGCCGACAGAAAGCGTCAGAGCTGGGACGAAGCCAACAGAAAGCGGCCAAAGAGCCCGGAGCTCGCGGAGGGCGAGGGGCGCCGGCCACGGGACATAGCGAAGCGTGGGAGCGGAGGCGCAGCCGGAGCGACCCAAAGTGATCCGGTCCCGTACTGTCGGGCTCGGAGCCGAACCGACTGCCGGAGAGGAGCGCGAAGGCCCGAACGGCTCGGGCCGACAGCTCAGCTGTGCTCGAAGTACAAGATGACGGCGGTCACGTGCCGTTATGTCCGTCGTGCCTGGTTGTGCTGGGCGTTGGGCACCGTTCGGGTTACATCCTGAACTAACCGGTTCCCGTAATTACTTCGTTGTAATTTCCTGCTACGTTCGCGCGAATGTTCCTGAAGTCGTTGTCCATGAAGGGCTTCAAGTCTTTCGCAGACCCCACCAAGCTCGACCTCGAACCCGGCGTCACTGTTGTCGTCGGCCCAAACGGGTCGGGTAAATCCAACGTTGTCGACGCGGTGGCTTGGGTACTCGGTGCCCAAGCTCCATCGGCTGTTCGAAGCCAAAAGATGGACGACGTGATCTTTGCCGGTACCGCCAAGCGGCCGGCGCTTGGCCGGGCGGAGGTGTCGCTGACCCTCGATAACTCCGATGGTCTGCTGCCGATCGATTTCACCGAAGTCACCATCACCCGCATCTTGTTCCGCAGTGGCGACAGCGAATACATGATCAACGGTTCGCCGTGTCGTCTGCTCGACATCCAAGAGCTGTTGTCCGATACCGGTGTGGGCCGCCAGCAGCACGTCATCGTGTCGCAGGGCCAGATCGACCAGGTGCTCAACGCCCGCCCCGAAGAGCGGCGCATGATTATCGAAGAAGCCGCTGGCGTGCTCAAGTACCGCAAGCGCAAGGAGAAGGCCGAGCGCCGACTTAAGTCGACCGAAGCCGACCTCACCCGGGTGAAGGACCTCTTGCGAGAGGTTCGCCGCCAGCTGCGTCCGCTCGAACGCCAAGCCGATGCCGCTCGTCGCCACGGCGACTTGGTCGAAGAACTGCATGCCTTGCAGGTGTTTGCTGCTGGTCGTCAGCTCGAACGCCTTCATGGCCAGGTGACCGCTCAGCGCGAACGCCGCAGCGAGTTGGCGAACGAAACCCGGTCGATCAAGGACGAACTCGCCAAGCTCGACACCGCAATCATCGCCGCCGAATCGCAGCTGTCGACCCAGGGCGGCGCCGATATTGGCGACGCGTTGGTTCGCTACGAATCGATCCGCGAACGCTCGAAGGGCTTGGTTGCGGTTCTCGACCAGCGCCGCCAGGGCATCGCCCGCGATCGTGAAGCGTTTGTCGACCAGGGCGTGGTCGCCAACCTCGAGTCCGAAAGTGCCCGCCTCAAGACCGATCTCGAAGAGGTCGAGCGCGAAGCCGAGGCACTCAAGCCCGACGCCGAACGGGTCCGCCTGGCCGACGCCGAGCTTTCCCAGCTGCGGGCGGCCTTTGAAACCCAGTGGGCCGAAGGCGTTGCCCCTCCAAGTGGCAAGGGCGCCGAAATCCGAGGCGAACTTGGTGCCGTGCGAGCCTCGGTCGAGCGCTCCCAAAGCGAACGAACCCGCATCGGCGAGAAGATTGCTGCCCTCAAGCAGACGTTGGCCGAGCTCGAAACCAGTCGCCAGAGCCATGTCGGCGAAATGGATTCGGCCACTGCGGCCGAGGAGCCACTCGTCGCCGAAATCACGATCATCGAAACCGCCGTCGCAACCGCAACCGAAGTCGCCGACCAGGCGGTCACCGAACTTGCGGCTGCCGATCGCGAGATCAGCACCGTGTCGGCCCGCATCGAGGCGCTTCAGTTGGCGCTCGATGAGGCTCGCTCGGCTGCGGGAATCGAAAAGGTCGCCGGGATCAACGGCGTGCTCGGCACGTTGGTTGAACTGGTCGATGTCGACGCAGGGTTCGAGGCGGCGTTCGAAGCAGCCGTAGGCCCGAGCCTCGCCGGTATTGTTGTGTCCGACGACGCGGCGGCTCGCCAAGCGTTGCAACAGCTTGCCGACAACGATTTGGGCGGCGAAGTTCTGCTCGGATCGGGCGCCGGCGGTGCTGGTAACTGGGCCGGAAGCCTCCGCCAACATGTCCGGGCCCTTCAGCCCGGGATCGATGAACTGCTCGACCGCCTTCTCGGGGGCGTCGATGTCTCCGATGGTCCGTGGACTGCGGCGCTCGACCAGGCGATCAATTCGCCCGGGCGAGTCGTGGTCACGGTCGCTGGCGATCGCTTCGGCCCCGGCGGACTGCGCCTCGGCGCAGGAGGTGCCGGTGCCACCCGCGGCGCGCTCGACGATGCGTTGGCATCGCTGGCTACCGCCCAGTCGGTGCAGGCCGACAAAGCATCGGCCAACACCACCGCTCGGGCCCGCCTCGCCGAGCTCACCGACAAACACGCTGCCATCTCGTTGCAGCTCGACCAGACCGACAGCCAAATGGTGGCGTCGACCGAGAAGCTCGAACGCATCGCCAGCCAACAACGCGAAACCTCGGTCGAACTCGAGTCGCTCGAAGCTCGCAGCGCCGAGTTGGCCGAACGAAGCGAACGCGAACAAGTCCGCATCGCCGAACTCGAACAGCAGCTGCCCGAATTTGAGGCCGCCGAAGCCGCTCAGGCCGAACGGGGTCAGCGGATGAACGCCGACCGGGTAAGCCTCGACGAACGTTCCGCGGCGGTTGCATCGTTGCGCACCGACCTCGAAGTTCGGGCTGCCGCCACCGAAGAGCGTCGCACGGTTCTGCGCTCGCGACTCGCCGATGTTGACGCCAAGCTCGAAGAACACGCCGAGTCGCTCGCCACCGTCGAAGCGACCCGGGTTGGCCTCGATCGTCGTGAAGCGGTCGTGAAGTCGCTCCACAAGATCGTCGAGAACCGGCTCGGAACCATCGAGTTCGAGCTCTCCGACATTCGCGAGCGTCGCCGCAAACAAAGCGAAACCCAACAGGCGATCTCGGACCGACTCTCCGCGCTTCGCAAGGACCGCATCAAAGCCGAGAAGCGACTCGAAGAACTTCGCGAACTCAACTCGCGGGTCGAGCTCGAACAAACCGAAACCAAGCTACGGGTTGAGGCATCGGTCGATTCGATGCGTCGCGAGCTCGATATCGAACCCGAAGCAGCGCTCAAAGCCGAGTGCCCGGAGCTGCCCGAAGGAACCTCGGCCCCGAACCGCACCCGTGAGCTCGAACGCGAACTCAAGGTCATGGGCCCCATCAACCCGCTGGCCCTCCAAGAGTTCGAGCAACTCACCGAACGCCACGAGTTCCTGCAGGGCCAGCTCGACGATATTCGCACCGCTCGACGCGACCTCTCGAAGGTCATCAAGTCGATCGATGAAGAGATCGTCAACGTGTTTGCCTCGGCCTACGCCGATGTTTCGCAGAACTTCGAGAAGCTGTTTGGCACGCTGTTCCCGGGCGGAACCGGCAAGCTCAAGCTCACGCTTCCGAACGATCCGCTCAACACCGGTATCGAGCTCGAGGCCAAGCCATCGGGCAAGAACGTGAAGAAGCTGTCGCTGCTGAGCGGTGGCGAGCGCACGCTTACCGCGATGGGTTTCCTGTTTGCGGTGTTCCGGGCTCGGCCTTCTCCGTTCTATGTGATGGACGAAGTCGAGGCGGCGCTCGACGACGTGAACCTGCACCGCTTCCTCGAGCTGGTCAAAGAGTTCCGCGACGAAGCTCAGCTGCTTATCGTCAGTCACCAGAAGCGCACCATGGAAAGCGGCGACATCCTCTACGGCGTGTCGATGCAACCCGGTGGTTCGTCACGAGTGGTCAGCGAAAAGGTCGCCACCAAAGACCGCATCGGCCCAGCACCCGAGTCGGTACCCGTCGCCTAACAACCACCGAACTCGGTGCGATAGTCGCGCCCATAGGCGCGCTTAGCGCTCCTGGTTGGTTGTTTTTGGGGGTTCGACCGGGTCGATTCGCAGGCGGGTGAGGAAGAACTTCACCCAGTGGCCGACGGTTAGGGCCATGTAGATCGTGCCGAAGCCCACGGTGCCGCCGAGAAACCAACCGGTCACCAGCGCGGTTACTTCGATCACGCTGCGGGCGACCGAGATCGACAAGCCCCGCCGTTCGAGGGCGGTCATTAGGCCGTCTCGGGGGCCAGGCCCCAAACCAGCACCGATGTAGAGCCCGCTGGCGAGTCCGATCAACACCGGGGCCACACCGATCGAGGCGAGTCGGGCGATGGTCGAGTCAAGCGGGGGCACAATCGCTAGCGTTGCGTCGATCACGAAACCAATAACCCCAACGTTGAGCGCCGTGCCCAACCCCATGCCTTCGCGCAGCGGGATGAACAGCAGCAGCAAAACCGCGCCGGTGAGGATCACCATCATCCCGATCGAGATGCCGAGCTGTTCGGAGGCTCCTTCGTGAAAGACCGTCCATGGGTTGGTGCCGAATTCGCCCCTGATTGCAAGCGAGAGGGCAACCCCAAACACGAGGAGGCCCGGCAACAGTTGGGCGAGCCGGCGGACCAACGGGTCTCGCAACGGCAGCAGCCGGACGCCAAGAACGGTTGGCAGATCGGGTTGGGTCACCGGAGTTGGGCGACTAGGGGATACGCGAGAACCACAGGAGCGACATTGTTGCCGTCAGCAGCGCCAACACCAAGGCGGCGCCGACAAACCAGTCGGCAATGCTCGTGAGCTCGATCTCAAACCCCTTCGACGAACCAATGTCGGCGTAGACCGCATCGAGTTCTTCGGAGGTCTCGGCGGTGAAGAAGTCGCCGCCGGTTTCCTCCGCGATCTCGCGCAGCTCTTGAGTGCGAACCGGCACGAGGATCTCGTCGCCGTACTCGGGTAAGAAGATCGTTCCGCTCGGGGTGCCGAAGGCGATGGTGGCCACGGGCACCTCGGCGTCGATGGCGGCTTGGATACCTAAGTCGTTTGGTCGGCCGGCGGTGGTTTCGCCGTCGGACATCAACACGATGGCGCCGGGAACCGCTTCGTCTTCGTTGTCGGGTTGGGGTGCGAGTTCGAGTGCATCGAGGCTGGAGAACAGCGCTTCGCCGATGGCGGTCCGTTCGTTGAGTTCGAGACGATCGATCGAGGCGGCAACCTTGGTTCGGTCGGTGGTGGGCGGCACCCAGATGGTGGCGGCGCCGTTAAACCCGACCAGACCGATGTTGATCGACTCGGGCACCTGCTCGATGAACAACTTGGCGGCCGCCTTGGCTGCATCGATACGGGTGGGTTCGACATCGGTGGCGAGCATCGACAACGAGGTGTCGATCGCCAAGACGATGGTGGCCCGCTCGCGGGGGATCTCACGCTCCGACGCTGGGTCGGCGAAGGCGAACACCAGCACAGCGAGCATGGTGAGGAAGCCGGCCGCCGGAACGTGGCGGCGCCAGCCCGGACGTTCGGGCGCAACTTCGGCTAACAGTTCGAGGTTGGTGAACCGCAAGGCGTACTGCTTGCGCCGGCTCTGGGCGTACACGTAGGCGAGCGCCAGGGCGGCGACGGCGAGCAGAAACAGCAGTCGCCAGGGGTGGAAGAAGCTCATGAAACTGCACCCACCGTAGGGTTCGCGCCGCGCTTACGTTTCCGCAACCCGATGAATTTTGCGAGTTCGAGCAGCCAGTCTTGGTCGGTGCGCAAGAACAGATGGTCGGCGCCCGCGGCCCGGATGGCCGCCGCGTGTTCGGCCCGCTGGGCCATCGATAGGGCGTAGAACCGGTCGCGAACCTGCGCGTTGCTGGTCTGCACCTCGAGGGTCCGGCCCGACTCGGGGTCGACCAAGTCGACCAAGCCAATGTCGGGCAGTTCGAGTTCGCGCGGATCGGCGATTTCGATGCAGAGCACTTCGTGGCGAATCGCCAGGCGTTTCAGGGCATCGTCCCACGGGTCGGTGCCGAGGAAGTCCGAGATCACTACCACCAGGCCCGATCGACGGGCGGTGGCGCTGAGGCGAACGATGCCCTCGGCGAGGCCAACATCGCCCTCGCCGCCGCGTTCGAGCTGTCGAACCTGGTGCAGGGCGGCCATCAGATGGGCTCGACCGCCCCGGGCCGGTATTTCGAGTGCGCCGTCGGCATGCAGGGCCAAGATGCCGAGTCGGTTGCCGACCCGGCCGGTGATAAAGCCGAGCGCTGAAGCCAGGGTGAGCGCCAGTTCGCGTTTCTCCCACTGCACGGTGCCGAAGTCGAGGCTGGGCGAGAGGTCGAGCAGCACCCGCGTCTCAAGTTCGCGGTCGGCGATCGATTCGCGAATGTGGGGCTTCTGGAGGCGAGCGGTCACGTTCCAGTCGATGCGCCGAACATCGTCGCCCGGTGTGTACTCGCGGGTTTCGCCCGGCTCGGATCCGTGGCCGGGTAGCAGCCCGCGGTAGTCGCCGTGGAGGATTCCGTCGAGGCGGCGCGCGATGTCGATCTCGAGCCGTCGAAGCACGTCGCGGTCGGAAGGTTTGTCGATGGGCGACGGCTTCATCAGTAGGCTGCGGGATCCTGCTGAGGCGAAACGTGCGGCGCAGGGATGGTGCTCAAGATGCGCGACAACACATGGTCGGTCGAGATATCGCGGGCCAAGGCCTCGTAGCTGAGTACCACCCGGTGGCGCAGGATCTCGGGCGCAACGTCGAAGACGTCTTGAGGCACCACGTAGGTGCGGCCCCGCATCAGGGCGAGCGCCTTACCCGCCCGGACCAAACCGAGGCTGGCTCGAGGACTCGCACCGTAGGTGAGAAGTTCGCTGAGCTCGGGCAGGCCCATCGCCACCGGGTCACGGGTCGTGAGCACCAGGTTGACGGCGTAGTCGACCACGGCCCGGTCGATGTAGATGTTGTCCGATGCCGTCTGCAGCGCCATGACCATGTCGGGGTCGAGGATCTGGGTTGGCTCCGGAGCGCTGACGCCCATGCGGTAAACGATGTCGACCTCTTCGGCCGGGGTCGGGTACTCGACCAGAACCTTCATGAGGAAGCGGTCGCGCTGAGCCTCGGGTAGTGCGTACACACCCTCGGACTCGATGGGGTTCTGCGTTGCGAGCACCAGGAAGGGGAGGGGGGCCGGGTAGGTCTGGCCGCCGATCGATACCTGCTGTTCGGCCATAACTTCGAGCAGGGCCGACTGCACTTTGGCGGGGGCCCGGTTGATTTCATCGGCGAGCACGTAGTTGGCGAACACCGGACCAAGCTCGACGTCGAAGGTTTCCGACGACGCCCGGAAGATGCGGGTTCCGACGATGTCGGCCGGCAGGAGGTCGGGGGTGAACTGCAAGCGAGCGAAGGATCCGCCGGTGACTTTGGCGAGCGATTCAACGGCGAGGGTCTTGGCCACACCGGGCACCCCTTCGAGCAGACAGTGGCCGCGCGACAGCACACAGACCAGCAGTCGTTCGAGCATGCGCTCTTGGCCAACGATGACCTTCTTCACCTCGAACAGCGCGGTTTCGAGCAGTGCGGGATCGACCACCGACCGGTCGGCCAGGTCGACCACCTCGTCGAGCGACGATTCGTTCGCTTCGATGACCGCCACATCGTCGGCGCCAGCATTGGTTATCGGCACCGCAGCTACCTCGTCGGTAGCGGGGCTGTCGAAATCGTCGAAGGCTGAGGTGAACGACTCGGGCAATGGTTCATTGCTCGGATCGACGGGGGGAACAGCGCCGGCTCCCTCAGTGGTTTCGGAGGGGTCTTCGGGATCGAATGCCATAACTTTTTCGGCGTTCCTTACATGCGGAGAGTCAACGTCGGGGGAAACGACGTGGGGTACGACGATGAAAACACATCGACACAAAGCTATGACCAAAGGTACAAGCCAAGGCGAGGATAAAGCCCAGCACCCCTGTTGGGCGGGTTCTTCGGCCGAATGGTTGTTGCGCGATGCATGTCCGGGGCGGTTCAGGTGAGCCCACCTAATCCCGGTACCGTACGAATCGTGAGAATTCTTGTTGTTGACGATGAAGTCGATCTGGCCGAAGCGATCGCCCGTGGGTTGCGCCGCGAAGGGTACGCGGTCGACCTTGCCCATGACGGCAACGAGGCACTCGACAAGGCGCTGGTCAACGGGTACGACCTGATCTGTCTCGACCTGACCATGCCGGGCATCGATGGCCTTGAGGTGTGTCGCCGGATTCGGGCCACCACCGACTTGGTCGAACAGCCCCGCATCTTGGTGCTCACCGCACGCGACGGTGTGGAAGACCGGGTGGTCGGGCTCGACCAAGGGGCCGACGACTACCTCGTAAAGCCCTTTGCGTTCCCCGAACTCGCCGCCCGGGTCCGGACCCTGATGCGGCGCGAAGCCAGCCAGTCGTCGTCGGTGCTCAACGTCGGCGAACTCGAGCTCGACACCAGCCGTCATCGCGCTATGCGTGGCTCGACCGAGCTTTCGCTCACCGCCAAGGAGTTCGCTCTGCTGCGGTACTTCATGGCCCACGCGGACCAGGTGCTGTCCCAAGAAGAACTACTCGAACACGTATGGGACGAACACGCCGACCCCTTCACCAACACCGTGCGGGTTACCGTTGGCACCTTGCGAAAGAAGATCCAGACCGACGACGAACTGCCGAACCTGATCGAAACGGTCATCGGTAAGGGTTATCGACTCCTTGAAGAAACGCCTGCCTGAAGTGGCTGAGTCGAGCATCGACGCTCCTCTGTACCTCGACCAGCTAGACGGCGTCGACGGCGACGCGACCCGGTCGCTGCGCTTCGGGCAACGGCTGGCCGAACGGGTGCCGCCCTGGCTCGGATCGATTCGGGTCCGGCTCACCTTGTTGTATTCGATCCTGTTGTTTGGGTTGGCGTCGATCGTGGTGGGCGGCATCTACACCGGCTTGGCACGGTCGCTCAACGACCAGCCGGTCTCCAAGATTGAACGCGAGTACGTGATGGTGCCGCTCGACGACAAGGTGGTGGTGACCACCGCCGAGGTGGAACGCATCGATCCGCTGGCCGCCTTCGAGCGCGACGTCAACACCCGGGCGCTCGAGAAGCTGCGCCAGTACAGCTTTGGCGCCTTGGCGCTGTTGTTTGTAGGCAGCCTGGCCGTGGGCTGGTTTGTGGCCGACATGGTGTTGAGGCCGATCGGGCGGATCACCGGGGTGGCCCGCGACATTTCGGCCACCGATCTCAAGCGTCGGATCAACTTGCGCGGCCCAAACGACGAACTGCGGCAGTTGGCCGACACGTTCGACAACATGATCGCTCGGCTCAACTCGTCGTTTGAGGGCCAGCGCCACTTCATTCAGGAGGCGTCGCACGAGTTACGGAACCCGCTGGCGGTTATCCGCACCAACGTCGATGTGGTGTTGAGCGACCCCGATGCCGAGGCCGAGGACCACCGCCACGTGAACCAAGTTGTTTCGAGTGCCGCCGAGCGCATGTCGATTCTGGTCGACGACCTGTTGCTGTCGGCCCGCTACGAGTCGCCCGAGGTTCGCCTCGACGAGGTCGACCTGCACACGATCGTAAAGAACACCGCCGATGAATTTGGGGCGGCCGCCGACGCTGAAGACGTCGCACTGACATGGAACGCCGAGCCCGACCTGATCTTGCTCGGCGATGCGGCAGCGCTTCGGCGGCTGGTGGCCAACTTGGTCGTCAACGCTCTCCGCCACACGCCCGCCGGCAACGAAATTCGAGTTGCCGCCGGACGGGTCGATGCGTGGTTCTGGTTGGCGGTTTCCGATCAGGGCGCTGGCATCGCCGACGCCGACAAGTCACGCATCTTTAATCGGTTCTTCCGGGGCGATGGTCCGTCGAACCGCAAAGACAGTCGCACCGGACTCGGCTTAACGATTGTGTCGCAGATCGCCGAATCGCACGACGGTCATGTGGTCGTGCGATCGACCGAAAAGGTCGGCTCGACGTTCCTCGTGTGGTTGCCCGCTACCGGCACGCCGGGCGGCACTGCGCACCCGGACGAGTTGCCGGCTGGCGCAGTTCTGGGGACCAGCAACGCTGGGTGAGCGCCCGCAAAGGTGCGCCTCAAACAAAGAAATCTCGGATTTACTGAATTCTCACCCTTTCCTTAGCGTTGCTTTAGCACGATGTATCTAGGGTGAGATTCACACCAAGAAACAGAAAGTTGAAGGGACGCCCTCCCCGGGCACCGCACATGGAACCATCACCACTCGATTCGGGAACACCGGTACAGGCTGGTCCGCAGTGGGGCTCGCCCCTGCCGCCACCCCCGCGATCGTCGGTGGCTCCCGAGCGAACGTTCCCCGAAGCTCCGCCCACCGGATTCGGACCCGAACCCGGCACTCCGGCAAGCCAGCCGGTGAATCCACTGGCGAACCCCATGTTCTCGCCGCCACCATCGTCAACGCCGCAAGTTACCCCGTCAACCCCTCCAGACGGTCGACGTGGACGATGGTGGCCGGCGTTACTCGCTGGCCTCATCATCGGTGGTCTGCTGACCGCCGGTGGGTTTTGGCTGGGTCAAAACGTTGGCGACGACGAACCGGTCGAAACGGCGCTGCCCGCCGTTGAGTCCGAAGACTCTCCTGTCGCTGCGCCGACGGTAAGTATCGTGCCGAGCGAGACCGCCGAACCGGTCGCGGCCGTCGCCGCAGCGGTTACCCCCTCGGTGGTTGGTATTCGTACCGACTTTGGCGAAGGGTCGGGCATCTCCTGGACCGACGACATGGTCATCACCAACGCCCACGTGGTTGGCGAGTCGACCGTCCTTACCGTCTTGTTGCCCGACGGCCGTGAGCTTTCGGGCACCGTGGTTGGCAAGGACGATCGCCGCGACGTTGCGGTGGTCGAGGTCGATCAGGCCATCTTGACCCCGGCGGTGTTCGCCGAATCGGACTCGGTCGAAGTTGGCCAACTCGCCGTGGCGGTCGGCAGCCCCTTCGGTCTCGATCAGAGCGTCACTGCCGGAATCGTCTCGGCTCTCAACCGGATCGTGCCGAACGATCTCAACGGGGCGTCGGCGCTGGTCGCCATGGTGCAGACCGACGCACCGATCAACCCGGGTAACTCCGGTGGGGCACTCGCCGACCGCGAGGGCCGGGTTGTCGGAATGAACACCTCGATCCGAACCGCCGGTGGCGTGAACGCTTCGGTTGGCGTTGGCTTTGCGGTTCCGAGCGACACGGTGCTGCTGATCGCTGAGCGAATCGTCAACGGTCAGTCGCTCGACACGGGTTTCCTCGGCGTGAGCCTGCAGAACTCGGTGACCGACCCGGTTGGCGCATTGGTTACCGAAGTCACCGCTGGCACCGCCGCCGAGGGCGCGGGAATCGAAGCGGGCGATGTCATCGTCCGAGTCGAAGAGGCTCGCATCGAGTCGACCGGTGATCTGGCCGCCCAGATCCAGATCCGTAACCCAGGCGAATCGGTCGAGATCGAGCTGGTGCGCGACGGCGAAAACCTTGTGGTGATCGCTGATCTCGGTTCGAACTGAAGGTCTCGGTCGGTAGGCCGCCTCGTTAGACTCGGCCGAACATGACCTGGATACTTATTGCGATCGTTGTTGGTGTCGTCCTGCTTGGGGGCGGCTTGTTCTTCTTCCGTGGTGGGGGAGGCGGAGCCACGCCACCCCTGCAGGGAACCCCAAAGGTAAGGCCGGGCACCAGCCCGCTCGATGTTCCCTCCGGTGACGCCGGCACGGCGAGCGGCGGAGTCGATGTTCTCGAACGGCCGGTCGACGAACCGGTTGTCGATGAGCCGCCCGTCGTCGAAGAACCTCCAGCCAAGCCGACATTCCGAGAGCGCCTCGCCAAAGCCCGTAGTGGTTTCACGAGCTACCTCACCTCGATCGTTGGTCGGGGTGTCGACGCCCAAACCTGGGAAGAGCTCGAGGAAGCACTGATCCGGGCCGACGTCGGTATCGGAACTTCGACCGAGATCCTCGAATCGGTGAAGGCCACCGCATCGGAGCAAAAGGTCACCGAGGGTGCCGAGGTGCTCGAGATCCTGCGCGCCGAACTCAAGAGTCGCCTCAGCGGGTTCGACCGGTCGCTGAAGCTGGCCGACACCAGCCCGAGCATCTGGCTGTTCGTCGGCGTGAACGGTGTTGGTAAGACCACCACGATCGGCAAGCTCACCAAACGAGAGATGGCCGACGGCAAGAATCTGGTGCTGGCCGCCGGCGATACCTTCCGGGCCGCGGCCGCCGAACAGCTCGAAATGTGGGCCGACCGTTCTGGTGCCGCCATCGTCCGCGGTGCCGAGGGTGCCGATCCGAGTTCGGTCGTGTTCGACGCGGTCGAGTCGGCGGCATCGTCGGGGGCCGACTTGGTGCTGGCCGATACGGCAGGCCGTCTGCACAACAAGTCGAACCTGATGGACGAACTGCGCAAGGTTCGTCGCGTGGCCGAGAAGGGCGAAGGCAAGGTCAGCGAAGTCCTGCTCGTGCTCGACGCCACGACGGGCCAAAACGGCCTGACCCAGGCTGCGGTCTTTACCGAAGCGGTCGACGTGACCGGCGTTGTGTTGTCGAAACTCGACGGATCAGCCAAGGGCGGCATCGTGGTCGCCATCCACTCCGAGCTGGGCATTCCCGTCAAGCTCGTGGGCCTTGGTGAAGGGGTCGACGACCTTATCGAGTTTGACCCCGACCAGTTCGTCGACGCCTTGCTCGAGGTGTAAACCGGCCAGTCAGTAGCTGAACACCAGTTCGGCTCTTTATATGTAATTTCATTACAATTCGTGACAATTCAGAACGAGGCTGTACTATGGGCCGCATGAACGAGCGTTTTTCCGCGGACGCGCAACGAGTACTTGCGCTAGCCCAAGAAGAGGCACGCTTTCTGGGCCATGGTGTCTGTGGAAGCGAGCACCTCCTGGTGGGCTTGATTCGCGACACCGGCCAGGCGGGCCAAGCCCTTGCGCGACGAGGCATGACCCTCGACGATGCGCGGCGCGCGGTTGCCTCGGTGCTGGGTCGCAACGATGCGATTCGATCGACATCGCCCTTGCCGTGGGACAAAGCGGCCAAGACGGCATTGTCGGTAGGGGTCGCCCATGGGGCCAACGCCCCGGTGGTCGAAACCGGACATCTGCTCGTTGGGCTGCTCAATACCAAGACCGACCGGCTCGCCGCAGTCCTCGATCGACTCGATAGGGCGGCAACGCCCGGAGCGGCGGCCTTCTCCTCGGTCGCCGGCGACCCACAACTCAACGGTCAGGTCGGCCAACCAAAGTCGCTCGAGCAACGGGTCGACGAGCTTGCAGCTCGTGTCGATCGCCTCGCCGCGTTGGTCGGCGAACTCGCAGCTTCGCAGTACCGCCCCAAGTAGCAGTCGCCACAAGGTGGCCCGTTGACCTGATGCGGGCGGCGGCTCGCCGGTAGGGCGCTAAAGGCGGGTAACCTTGGCACCTATGTTCGAAACGCTGTCCGACCGGTTTGACGGCATCTTTTCTCGGGTACGCGGCAAGGGCCGTCTGTCTGAATCCGATGTCGACGAAGTCCTCCGCGAGATCCGGCTCGCTCTGCTCGAAGCCGACGTCAACTTTGAGGTCGTCAAGAACCTCCAAGGTCGCATCCGTGATCGCGCCGTCGGCGAGGAGCTTTCCAAAGCCCTAAACCCGGGCCAACAGATCATCAAGATCGTCATGGAGGAGCTCACGCAGAGCCTCGGTGGCGAAACGATGAAGGTCGTCCCGGCATCGAAGCCACCCACGGTCGTGTTGATGGCTGGCCTTCAGGGTTCGGGTAAAACCACCAACTCGGCCAAGCTGGCCGCCTGGTTCAAGAAGCAGGGCCGAAACCCGATCATGGTCGGTGCCGACCTCCAGCGTCCGGCCGCCGTCGAGCAGCTTCGCACCCTCGGCCGCCAGATCGATGTACCGGTGTTCAGCGAGGCCAGCGACCCAGTTGCGGTTGCGGCCGCCGGTTTGGTCGAGGCCAAGGCGCTCGGACGCGACGTGGTCATCTGCGACACCGCCGGCCGTTTGGCTATCGACGCCGAGCTGATGGACGAAGTCCGCCAGATCAGCGAAGCGATCAACCCGACCTACACCTTCCTCGTGGTCGACGCCATGACTGGTCAGGACGCGGTAACCGTCGCCCAGAGCTTCCATGAGACCCTCGAACTCGACGGTGTCATCCTCACCAAGCTCGATGGCGACGCCCGCGGTGGTGCGGCGCTCTCGGTCAAAGAGGTAGTCGGCCGCCCGATCGCGTTCGCATCAACCGGCGAAAAGCTCGAAGACTTCGACCAGTTCCACCCCGATCGTCTCGCCCAGCGCATCTTGGGTATGGGCGACGTCATGACCCTGATCGAAAAGGCCGAAGAGGTCTTCGAGCAGGAAGAAGCAGAGGCCGCAGCGGCCAAGCTGCTCGACGGCCAGTTCACCCTCGACGATTTCTTGCAGCAGATGCAACAGATCAAAAAGATGGGCCCGATCGGCAACTTGCTCGGCATGATGCCGGGCATTCCCAAAGAGGTCAAAGACGTCGAGATCGGTGACAAAGAGGTCGGCCGAGTCGAAGCGATCATCTACTCGATGACCGCCGAGGAACGGGCGAAGCCCGAACTCATCGACGGTTCGCGCCGCAACCGCATCGCGCTCGGCTCGGGCACCAGCCCAACCGAGGTTTCCCAGCTCATCGATCAGTTCAAGCAAATGCGCAAGATGATGAAGCAGATGGGCGGCTTCGGAACCAAGAAGGGCCGCGGCGGGGCTCGAGGCAAGAAGGGCAAAAAGGGCAACAAGGGGCGCGGCGGCGGTCGCGTTACCGCGAAGGGCGGGGCCAAGATTCCAAAGAAGGCCATGGAATTGCCCAACCTCGAAGATCTCGAAGGAATGCCGGGATTTGAGAACCTCGATTTGTCCGAATTTGGCGACCTGCCGGGACTCCCGGACAAATAGTCGCCTAACGCGTCCGAAGTTCGCTGGTTTGGGGGCGGAGTACCCGCACCAACAAATATCGGCCCCAACGCTTGCTTTGGGGCCATCTTCGGGCAGACTGTTAGCTTCGTTCGACTGCTCGGTCGAGCGTCGCGCAAATCTCTCGCACGGCTCAACTATTCTGATCCGCCGTGCACACCGAAGGAAGTGAACAGCTGTGGCAGTGAAGCTCCGCCTCATGCGTATGGGCAAGAAGAAGCAGCCGACCTACCGGGTCGTTGCCGCTGATGGTCGCTCACCACGTAATGGTCGATTCATCGAGATCATCGGGACCTACGAGCCCCGTCAGGATCCGTCGGTCATCAACATCGACAACGACAAGGCCGTGAAGTGGCTCGCCGATGGCGCCCAGCCAACCGAGCGAGTCGAGAAGCTTCTCAAGATCAGCGGCGCGTGGGAAGCCCACACCGGTGAAGCCCCGGCTCCGGTTATCACCGTTGCTGCTGGCTCCAAGCTGAGCAAGAAGGCACAGGCCAAGGCTGAAGAAGCCGCCGAGGCCGCCGCCGACGACGACGGCGCAGAAGAGTCCGCCGAAGAGGCCGCTCCCGCCGAAGCCGCAGCAGGTGAACAAGAGTGAGCGACGCCGACACCACCAACACAGGCGACGCCGCCGACGCACCTTCGGGCGACGGCGCACCTACCGCCCAGACCGTGCTCACCTACCTCACGAAGTCGATCGTCGAAAACCCCGACGAGGTCGAAGTTGGTCTCAACAACTCGGGCGACCGCGCCACCCTTGAGGTAAGCGTTGCTCCTGGAGACATGGGCCGAGTCATCGGTAAGCGTGGCCGAGTAGCCAACGCAATTCGGACCGTCGTTCGTGCCGCTGCGGTACGCGATGGCGCCGAGGTCGACGTCGAATTCCTCGACTAGTTCTTCGGGTCACATGCTCGCCGCAATTCGGGTCTCCCGTGGCTGAGCACGAACTACCGCCTCTGCTCGAGGTCGGTCGAATCACCAAACCTCACGGACTCGCTGGCGACCTCTTGGTCGTGTTGATGTCGACTCGCGCCGAGCGGCTCGACAAGGGTTCGGAGCTGACGACCGAGGGCGGCCGCCAGCTCACCGTTGCATCGTCTCGTCCACACCAAGACCGCTACATCGTGCGGTTCGCCGGTGTCGACGGCCGCAATGCCGCCGACGAGCTTCGGGGCACGTTGCTGCTCGCGCCGCCGGTCGACGACCCCGACGATCTGTATGTTCACGAACTGATCGGTTGCGAGATGGTCGAAAGAGACGGAACCTCTCACGGGCTCATCGAATCGATCCAAGAAAACCCGGCCAGCGACCTGCTGGTCACCGCCGATGGCGCGCTGGTGCCGGCCCGGTTCATCGTCGGCTTCGAGTCGGGTGGCCCTGTGGTGGTCGACGTACCCGAAGGGCTGTTCTCCATCGATGACTGACTCGGCGGCCGAAGCGCCTCAACCACTGCGGATCGATGTGTTCACCATCTTCCCCGAGATGGTCAAGGAGTACGTGCAAAAGAGTGTGCTTGGTCGGGCGTCGTGGCAAGAACGGCTCGACGTGCGGACCTATGACCCGCGAGACCAAACCACCGATGCGCATCGCACGATCGACGATTCCCCGTTTGGCGGGGGAGCAGGCATGGTGATGATGCCCGAGCCGGTGTTCGCCTCGGTTGAGGCGATCCAACCCAAGCGGCCGCTGTTCTACTTGGGTCCGGCGGGGCGAACCTTTGATCAATCCGTCGCCCACGAACTTGCCGAACTCGGTGAGTTCTCATTGTTGTGTGGGCGATACGAGGGAGTCGACGAACGGATCCGAACCGATCTGTGCGACGGAGAACTCTCGGTTGGCGACTTTGTGCTCGCCGGTGGCGAACTGGCCGCACTGGTGGTGATCGAGGCGGTGGCCCGGCTTTGGCCCGGCGTGCTCGGCAACAAAACTTCGATCGAAGACGAGAGCTTCGCCGACGGTCTACTCGAATATCCGCACTACACCCGACCAGCCGACTTTCGAGGTATGGCGGTGCCCGAGGTTCTGCTTTCGGGAAACCACGGCCTCATCGAACGCTGGCGTCGAGCCCAGTCGCTCGCCCGCACCATCGAGCGCCGCCCCGATCTCATCAAAGCCCGCGGTGGGCTCACCGCCGACGACGAAAAACTCCTCGCCGAGTTCGACCTCGCAAACTAAAAGTCAGATGTCAGACACCTGAGTCAGTTTCAAATTTCTTCGGTTTTCTGGTTTGCCGACCTATGGCAGAGCCGCTGATCGGGCCTATGCTGGGCCGCTGGCCCAAACCGGGCCGTCTTTCGCATGCTGCCCAACGGGGCCGCAAGTTACCGCCTACGGAGTTCGTTGTGAACCTCACCGATGCAATCGATCAAAAAAGCCTACGGGACGATGTCCCGGAGTTTTCCCCCGGCGACACCGTCAAGGCCCACGTACGGGTTGTTGAAGGTAACCGCGAGCGCGTCCAGGTATTCGAAGGTGTGGTCATCCGTCGCCAAGGTGGCGGAATCCGCGAGACCTTCACCGTGCGCAAGGTCAGCTTCGGCGTAGGCGTCGAGCGGACCCTGCCCGTGCACTCGCCGATCATCGAAAAGATCGAAGTGGTCACCCGAGGCGACGTTCGCCGGGCCAAGCTCTACTACCTGCGCGATCGTGTCGGTAAGCGGGCCAAGGTCAAAGAACTCCGCGAGAACTAAACCGCGCTGGGGTTAGAACACCCCGGGATAGATCTCGACCCGACTGCCGAGCACGCTCGCCACGTCGAACCGAAACGGTGGGGCGCGCACGCCCTTCTCGGCGCGCCATTGGGCCGCTATCCGTCGGATGCGGTGTTGCTTTGCTTCGTTGACCGCCTCGATCGGGTGGCCGAAGTTGGCCGTGCGGCGGGTCTTCACTTCGACCACCGCAATGTGGCGGCGCTTGCGGACGATGAGGTCGATCTCGCCGTCGGCGCATCGCCAATTGCGTTCGACGATTTCGTACCCTCGACGCTGATAGGCGCGGGCCGCGACCTCTTCGCCCCATTTCCCTAACTCGATGTGTCGTGCCATGGCCGACCAACGTAGGGCTGCCCTATGACACGGCCCGTTTGGGCGGCCTATCCCTTGGTCTTGCGGTTCTTCCGGTTGTTCCAGCACCCGCGGTGCCAGTGGCGGCGCAGATCGGGGGCATCGACTGGCACGGCAACCATGTGGCCCATGCCCGGCGGGATGTCGCGGTTACAGCCTGGGCACAGGTAGGTCTTGTTGGCCTGATACGGCTGAATAAAGCGGGTCTCAACCTCGCCGAGGCTTTCCGGATCGATCATCAGCCCAAGAACATCCACACGATGAGGCCAACAAAAACCACGGTCGCCGCGCCGACATACAAGATGTCGGACGGGCGACGCTTGTGCTGGCGGCGTGGATCGAATCCCATAGGTCCACGGTATGCGATGGCGAGGCGATGTGGCCGGTCAGCCGAAGGTGTCATGTGGCAAAGATCCCATCGGTCCGGCTGTGCGTACCGGTCGCCGTGGTGTGAATCTCGTACCTGATGGACCACTCGCCCCCCACCTGCAAACGGCTGCCCGGCTCGATCCGACGGCTGGCGATCGCTCTTTCGATGGTCGGTCTGGTCGCGGCCGGTTGCACCCAAGCCCCCGCGGTCACCAGCGGCGACGCCGAACTCGAACTCGGCCGCACCATCTGGTCGCAGCGCTGCGCAACCTGTCATGCACCCGATGGCGGAGGCGGTTCGGGTCCGGCGCTCAACAACGGCGCTGCGAACGACAACTTCCCCAACATCGAAGACCAAATCGACCTGGTCGTGCGAGGCAAGAACCGCATGCCGTCGTTCGCCACGATTCTGTCCGAGGACGAAACCCGAGCGGTCGTGCGCTACACCCGCGAGGTTCTGGGTTAGCGGCGAGGTACAACTAACCCATGGTTGCGCTCACCCTTCGTCGATCTCCGAGCAGGCCGCGGCTGCTCGAACTGCCCTGGAGCACGCCGTTGGAAGACTGGCCTGACGAGGACTTTGTGCGGTTGCCCACCGGAACCCACCGCCACGTTGTTCGGTTCCTCAAACATGATGGCGAGTACTACGCCCTGAAGGAGCTTCCGGCGCGGCTCGCCGAGCGAGAGTTCACCAACCTCGACCGGCTTCGCGATGAAGGTCTTCCGGCCGTGACCTTGATCGGCATTGCGACCGACCGCACCGACACCGACGGTGACCCACTTGAGGCGGTGTTGATCACTCGCCATCTGCGGTACTCGCTGGCCTACCGCACCGTCTTTACCGACTTGAGCAACGTAACCCAGCGGCGCCAGATGATCGATGCGCTTGCGGTGCTTTTGGTTCGGCTGCACATCGGTGGCTTCTTCTGGGGCGATTGTTCGCTCAACAACGTGTTGTTCCGCCGCGATGCTGGGTCGATTCGGTCCTATGTGGTCGATACCGAGACTTCGGAGTTCCACGCTCAGCTGTCGCCGGGGCAACGCCGCCACGATCTCGACATCGCAAACGAGAATGTGCTGGGTGGGTTGATGGACCTCCAGGCTGAGGGGCGCTTGTCGCCCGAGATCGACCCGATCGAAGTCGTCGACGAATTGTTGGCCCGGTATGAGGCGCTGTACAACGACCTCACCGCCGCCGAGGAGGTTCCGGTGTCGGAGCTCGGGCGAATCCAGGCGCGTCTCGAACGCCTGAACGAACTGGGCTTCGATACCGAGGAGTACGAACTCCGCGAAGAGTCGGGCGTGGTTCGGTTTCGGCCGACCGTGGTGGAGGAGGGGTATCACAAGCGTCGCCTCGAACGCCTGACCGGCATCGTGGCTCACGAGAATCAGGCCCGCCGGTTGCTCACCGCCATGCGAGGGTACGGCGCGTGGCTCGCCCAGACCGAGGGCGAAGTCCTGCCCGAGGCGGTGATGGGTTACCGGTGGATGACCGAGCGCTGGCGCCCGACCCTCGATGCCATCCCCGACTACCTGCGTCGCCGCCTCGAAGATGCCGAGATCTTCCATGAGATTCTCGAACACAACTGGTACCTGTCCGAGCAAGCCGGTGAAGAGGTGCCGCTGGCCAATGCAGTGGCTAGCTACATCGACGTGCTCGACCGCCGCAAGGACGAACGCAACATCTTGCCCACCGACGACTGATGTTCTGATTGCCGTTGAGTCGCGCTAGGCGGCTCGACTGCGAAAATTTCGAGGTTCGGGCGGGTATGTCACAGGCCCGCTCTAGCTTCGTTCCCAGTGCTTATGGGTCGGCCGCAACGACTCCTCTCGAACATCGTAATATTCGGAGGTTGTCGTGCTTGCCACGGTTGCGTCGGCGTCGCTTTCAGGCGCCCAAGGGTGGCCCGTCGGGGTCGAGGTTCATGTTTCGGGCGGTATGCCGTCGTTCAGCATCGTCGGGTTGCCCGACACGTCGTGTCGCGAGGCCCGCGACCGAGTCCGGGCGGCGTTGCTGTCGTGTGGGATGGAGTGGCCGATGCAGCGGATCACGGTCAACCTCTCGCCAACCGGCGTCCCGGCCGGGGGCGCCGGACTCGACCTCGCAATCGCCCTCGCGGTGTTGGTGGCAAGCGAACAGATAACTCCGCTCGCTATCACCTCGGTCGGGGCGCTTGCCGAGTTGGGGCTCGACGGCACGTTGCGTCCCGTACCCGGGGTGTTGCCGTTGGTCGATGTCATCGCCGCCGACACCGTGGTGGTTGCTCGGTCGAACCACATCGAGGCCGACCTCGTCGCGCCCGGGCTGGTGCGTTCGGTGCACACCTTGGGCGAACTGATCGACATTCTCACCGGCGACGTTGCTTGGCCTGCGCCGCCCGAAGCGCCCGAGGTCGCCGACGAACCCAACCACCCCGACATGGCCGACGTGCGAGGCCAGTTCTTTGCCCGTTTCGCGCTCGAGGTTGCGGCGGCGGGCGGACATCACCTGTTGTTCGTCGGCCCGCCAGGCGGCGGCAAGTCGATGCTGGCCCGCCGCCTCGTCGGGCTGCTACCCCCGCTCGACCGCGAACAGTCGCTGCTGGTGAGCCGCATCCACTCGGCGGCGGGCGAGTTGTTGCCGAGCCGCGGGTTTATCCGTCACCCTCCGTTTCGGGCACCCCACCACGGCGCGTCGTCGGTGTCGCTCATCGGTGGGGGCACGGCGTCGATGCGGCCCGGTGAACTCAGCTTGGCGAGCGACGGGGTGCTGTTTCTCGACGAGCTTGGGGAGTTTGGCCCGAGCACGCTCGACGCGCTGCGCCAACCGCTCGAAGAGGGCGTGGTGCGGGTTGCCCGCGCTCATGGTTCGGCGACCTTCCCGGCCAACGTGTTGTTGGTCGGGGCGATGAACCCATGCCCGTGCGGGGGAGCGGGTTCGCCCGGTGGTTGTCGATGTTCCGAGGCGGCCCGCAGCCGATACCACCGCCGAATCAGCGGGCCGTTGCTCGACCGGTTCGACCTGCGGATCACCGTCGCCCGGCCCGAACCGGCCGAGCTATTGTCGACCGAAGCTGGCGAAGCAACGTCGGAGGTTCGCGATCGCGTGCTTCGAGTACGGGCGATCGCCGCCGAACGAGGCACCCCACCCAACGGGCAGCTGTCGCCGCTCGAACTCGAATCGGTTGCGCCGCTGACCGCTGGTGCCCGTGCTGTCCTCGAGCAGGCCCTGGCCGAACAACAGCTCAGTGCCCGTGGCCTGCACCGGGTGCGGGCCGTGTCGCGTACCGTGGCTGACCTGTTGGGCGACGAAGGCGAGCTCGAAGCCGAACATGTGCAGACCGCCTTGGTGCTTCGCACCGATCCGCTGGCCGGCGGCCGGCCTCGGAGGCGCCAACATGTTCGCTGAATCTCAACTTTGGGCCCCCAACCCATCGCCGGCCTTGGTCGACCCGTTGGCGTTACCGCCCGCCGCGTGGTTGACCGCACTGGCATCCATGCCGGGTGCCGGACCGCGACGCCTCGCTCGACTGTTGCGCCGATGGCCCGACCCCGCCGAGGCGTGGCGAGCGATTCTCGAAGGGGACCCGACCGACATCCATCACACGCTTGGCAAACGCAATACGCCGTTGGTCGACTCATGGCGGCGGTTTGTGGCGGCCAACGATGTTGCCGAGTTATGGCAGCTGAGCAGTGACTGCGGCATCGGTGCGGTCGGCTGTACCTCGCCCGCCTTTCCGTCGATGCTGGCCGACGACCCCGATCCGCCCGCCGTGCTGTTTCATCTCGGGAACCCCGACGTCATCGCTGGCCCGCGGGTCGGCATCGTCGGTACCCGAAAGTGCACCCGGTACGGCCACGACATCGCCAAGACCTTCGGCCGTGACCTTGCGCTGGCTGGGGTAGCGGTGGTCTCGGGACTGGCCCTCGGCGTCGACGCGGCCGCGCACCAAGGCGCCGTCGACGCCCACGCCGCACCGCCCATCGCCGTGGTCGCCAACGGGCTCGACTCGGTGTACCCGCGCCGCAACCGTCAACTGTGGACCGACGTAGCCGAGGCGGGGGTCGTGTTGTCGGAGGCGCCCTACGGTCAGTCGCCCGAGCGGTGGAGGTTTCCGGCCCGCAACCGAATCATCGCCGCGTTGTCCGACATCGTCGTGGTGGTCGAATCGCACGAGCGGGGCGGATCGATGCACACCGTCACCGAGGCGGCGCTTCGCGACGTGCCGGTGATGGCGGTTCCGGGGCCGATCCATAGTTCAGCGGCGGAAGGCACCAACGAGCTGTTGCGAGATGGCTGTGCCCCCGCCTGCTCGGTCGACGATGTGCTGATCGAATTGGGGATGGTCGCCAGCGGGAGGGAGTCGAGCGCCGAAACCCGGCCCGACCCCACAGGTCAACAGCGCCAGGTACTCGATGCGCTCGGCTGGTTGCCCGCCACGGCCGAACAACTGCTCGGCCGACTGCGCTGGTCGGTGGCTGAACTTGGCGCCTGTTTGGTCGCCCTAGAGACCGCCGGGTGGATTGTCGAAACCAACGGCTGGTTCGAACGGGTCGCCCGGGGCTAGCCGCCCGAATTTTCAACATCCGGGCCGTAGGGCTGGGTGATGATCTCCAACAGGTGGCCGTCGGGGTCTTCCCAGTAGACGCCTCGGCCACCGTCGTGGGTGTTGATCTCGCCAGGTGTTCGCTTGCTGGGGTCGGCCCAATGAGCCACGCCGCGGTCCTGTAGTCGCTCGTACGCCGCGTCCGAACTCGTCTTCGGTGACCATGAAGGCGAGGTGCTGGATCGGCAACGGGCCTTCGAACCTGGCGGTGGCGTAATCGAGTGACACCCCATTCCCCAGGTCGACCACCGCGAACTGGCCACCGAAGTCTCTGGGCGGTTCGAGGCCGAGGATCTCGACAACGTGATCGGAACCGACCTTCTTGTCGGTGCACCAGACGATGAGGTGATTGAGCTCAGCCATGGGTTGGATACTAGCGAACGAACCGATAGACAAATTCTCACCTAGAGTGGTTGTTCGTGCCGATTGTGTGACTATCCCGCTACGGTGGAATAGCTGTGACTTGGAGTATCGATCGCTTTTCGACGTCGCTCGTCAGCGTCTCCGACGCGACGAATGCGGTCTACTGCCGCGACGTCGGCGCGTTTGTTGACTGGGCCGAGAAACTCGGTGCCTCGGGCCCCGAGGCGGTGAAGCGTCGGATGTTGCGCCGCTACCTCGCCTATCTCGACACCCGGGGATACGCCCGGCGCACTATCGCCCGCAAGGCATCATCGGTCCGCCGGTACTTCGACTGGGCCCGGCGCGAAGGGCTGGTCGAGGTCGACCCGACCGTTGGCCTGTCGGCCCCGAAGGGTCGCGCCCGGTTGCCCCGCATCTTGCCCGACGCCGAAATCGCCACGCTGCTCGACGAGCCGGTGGCGACCGTGGCCGACGATCCGCCCGAACGCAAGGCGAGGGATCTTGCGGTGCTCGAGTTGTTGTACGGAAGTGGCGTGCGAGTGAGCGAACTGTGCACCTTGACGATCGACCAGCTCGAGCTCGATCGCCAGCGCATGCGCGTATGGGGCAAAGGGGCCAAAGAACGAATAGTGCCTTTGTCTCAGCCGGCGCTGGTCGCCGTGAAGGCATGGCTCGAACAACGCCCAGCCGTCGTGCGGAACAAAGCGCAAGAAAACCCAGGCCAGACCTTGTTTGTGAACCTGCGTGGCAAGCCGATTACCCCGCGCGACATTCGACGCATTCTCGACCGCAGAGCAGTTACTCCGACCCATCCCCACGCTTTGCGGCATACCTTCGCAACTCATCTTTTGGATGGGGGTGCCGATCTTCGTGCTGTACAGGAACTTTTGGGACACGCCGACTTGGCGACGACCCAGATCTATACCCACGTCAGCAAAGAGCACTTACAACGGGTCCATCGGGATACTCACCCTCGGGCCTAACCCCAACTGAACCAGCAAGGAAATTTTGTGGCTGAAGAACGCCCCGATGTCTCACCCCTGTGGGACGACTACAAAACCAACGGCACGCAACCAGCACGCGATCAGCTGATCGTGCACTATTCGCCGTTGGTGAAGTACGTGGCGGGCCGCGTGGCGGTTGGTCTACCTCAGAACGTCGAGCAGTCCGATTTGGTCAGCTACGGCATGTTCGGCCTCATCGACGCCATCGAGAAGTTTGATCTTGAGCGCGGCTACAAGTTCGAGACCTACGCCATCTCACGCATCAAGGGGGCCATCCTCGACGAGCTCCGCTCGATCGACTGGGTTCCTCGTTCGGTTCGGGCCAAGGCTCGCAACCTCGACAAGGCGTTCAGCAGACTCGAAGCCAAGCTTCACCGTGCGCCGACCGAAGAAGAACTCGCTGACGAGATGAAGATCACGCTCACGCAGCTGCAGACGATCATGGGTCAGATCTCCTTTGTGGGAATCGTGGCGCTCGACGAAATGCTCTCGGCTGGCGGCGACCGGGGCGAAACTCTCACCCTGGGCGACACCATCGCCGACTCCGACGCCGGACCGGTTGGCCAGTTCGAGGTCGAAGAGATGCGCTCGCTGCTCGCTGAGTCGATCAACAAGATGAACGAACGCGAGAAGATGGTCTTGACCCTCTACTACTACGAAGGTTTGACCCTCGCCGACATTGGCGACGTGCTCGGCGTGACCGAGAGTCGCGTGTGTCAGATCCACACCAAGGCCGTCCTGCAGCTTCGTTCGCGCATGACCGCCACCGATCGCGAACCGGCCCGCTAGTTCGGAGCACAAGCCGAGGCGTCACTGGACGATCTTGGGCTGAGCTACCATCAGGTCTGACTTTCCCCTGAGTCTGCGAGTCGCCGAATGCCTTCGAGGCGGGCGACCCCTCTTGGGAAAGTTGTGGTCAACCTATGACCAAAGCATTGGCCATCGTCGGCCTTGTTCTCGCGCTTGCCGTGCCGCACCTGCCGCCGGTTGAGGCGCCGATCATCGACCGGTTTCGACCTCCCGCCGAACGGTATGGCCCCGGCAACCGGGGGCTCGAGTACGACACGTACCCCGGGCAGGCGGTGTATGCATCGGCCGCTGGAACGGTCTCATTCTCGGGCTATATCGGTTCGTCGCAATATGTGAGCATCCAGCACGACGCCGAACTGCGCACCACCTACTCATTCCTCGCCAGCCGATCGGTCAGCCGAGGGCAACGGGTTCGCCAAGGCCAACAGATCGGCACCGCGGGCGATCGCTTCCATTTTGGAGCCCGCCGCAATGGCGAATACATCGACCCCGAATCGCTGTTCGGCTACGTACTCACCGAAGTGCGGTTGGTCGAGTAGCAGCGAAATTTCTTGGCGAACGCGGAAGCGGAGGGCCGTGGCTAGGGTTTGCCCACTATCGACCTGTCATCCTCGCGTTCCTTCGCCCGCCAGCGGCCGGCCCTTTGGGCCGGGTTGCTCTTGTTGTTGGTGGTGGGTGGCGTGGTGGTGATCGGCATGGGTCGCTCAACGCCCGACGCGTACTTCAACCCAGGACCCGTTGACCCGGAGCTACCCGATGGGTGGTACCAGCCGGTGCCCCGAGGCTTCATCGATGCCATCGAGGAGCCGAACTTCATCGAGGCGAGCGAGGTCGACTGGACCGCCACGACCGATGTGATCGGGCTGGTGATCGACGGCGATGCTCGGGCCTATCCGGTAAGTGTGCTCACCACCCGAGAGATGGTGCTCGACGAGGTTGGGGGAGTGCCCGTTCTTGTCACCTGGTGCCCGGTGTGCGGTTCGGCGCTGGCCCACGATCGCCGGGTCGAGGGCGAAACCCTCGACTTTGGATTGCAGGGAGCCCTGTGGCGTAACGCGATGACGTGGTTCGACATCGAGACCGGTTCGGTGTGGAGCCAGCCGTACGGCGAAGCGCTCGCCGGCCCCCGCTCAGGTGACACCCTCGAGCAGCTGCCGGTGGCGTACACCACCTGGTCGGCATGGGTTGCCGCACACCCCGCGACCTTGGCGCTCGACAACGGTGACGGGTTCGATGTGCGGGTCGAGGTGACCGACCTCGTGGTGGTGGTTGAACATGGCGAATCGGCCCGGGGGTACCCGGTGTCGGGGTTGGTGCGAGCCGATGTCGTCAACGAGGTAATCGGCGACCTCGAGGTCGCGGTGTTTGCTGACCCGGTGACGCCTGAACGGTGGGCCGTGTTCGATCGGTCGGTCGACGGCCAAGTCGTCGAGCTCATGGTCGACGGCGAGATGCTGCGCGACCAGGTAACCGGCTCGACCTTTGACCCGGTGTCGGGCCGGGCCGTCAGCGGCCCGCTCGAAGGTTCGACGATGACGCAGGTGCCGTCATCGACCGTGATCCCTGGGTTTGGGCCAACCCGGGTCCCGTTGTTCGAGATCCTCCACCCGGAGGCGACCGTATGGTGGCCGGCGGCCAACGTGGAACCGGTCGTCTACCTTCCGCTCGATGGCGACGCCGTTGCCGCCGTCGGCGGCGTGGCAGGCGAGGTTGTTGGGGCAACCCCCGTCGAAGACCGGGCGGGAAACGCCGGCGGGGCACTCAACTTTGATGGGGTCGACGACCATGTGGTGTTTGGCCACGACCCCGTCCTCAACGTGGTGCAAGAGTTCACGGTGTCGATCTGGGTGCACCATCGCGAGCAGTCGGTGAGCGACGCGTGGTACACGCTGTACGAAAAAAGCGACCCCGATCGCGACGGTCACAGTCGCTACGGGCTGTGGGTTCGCGACAACCGATTGTGGGGCTGTTTCGAGCAGGCCGATGGTGCGGCGCAGCCGTGCGCTCAGACCGACGTGGCCTTGAATGCGGGGGAGTGGCACCACCTCGCCATGGTTCGGTCCGAACGGTTTGTGTACCTCTACGTCGATGGTGTCGAGGTCGACAAGCACTTCGTTGGCTTCCATGAGGTGTCCCAGACCGAACACCAAGCGTTCTTGGGCACCGACCTCTACGAACGCACCAACGTCTGGCTGAACGCTGCACTCGACGACCTCGCCATCTACGACGTCGCCCTCACCTCAACCCAGGTCGCGGCGCTTGCTAGCCAATGACCTCGAGATCGATGTCGATAACGTCGCCGACCTCGACGTTTTCGGCCTTGCGGATCGCCTTCTTCACCGGCAGGACATAACAACCCAGCTTTTTGTCGGGGAACACTGAGGTCTTCCAGCGGCTGTCGCCGACCTGCACCATCACCCGCACCGATCCGAATCCCGCTTTGCGCTGGATGGTGTCGCGAATTTCATCGGAATCTTCGGGCGGCACGGTGGCGAACACCCAGGAACTGCCGGTCGAGGTTGGCGCTCCGGTTTTGGGGTCGACCTTTGGCTCCCACGGCCAGAGCTCGGCCGAAAAAACGAAGCGCAGATGAAACACCGACGTCAGCCCTGGTTGTAGAGCGGGTCGGTGGTGTCGCGGCTGCCTCGAGTGAACTCGGCGGGCGGTTGCCACCAGCCGGCCTCGGGGTCGACCCGGCTCCACTCGGTGGTGGCGACCCGTGAGGCGATCGCCCACCCGGCTCCCCGGTCCTCGAAGCGGTCGAGGAAGCGGAACCCGGTCACCAGGTTCTGGTGGTCGGCGCCACCGGCTGCTTCGTGATGGGCAACCCCGTAACTCTCGCACCACGCAGTTTTGAGGTCGGTCGAGATCGGTTGCGGGGCACCCCAGGTAGGGGGTGCGAAGTCGATCACCACATTGCCGACAAAGTGAAAGGTTCGGTCGTACTTCCCGAGGAGGGGCTCGACCCACGCGAGATACTCATCAACGGTGCCCGAAAACGATCCGTGCTGGTCGGTTGCATCGGGGTGATAGCAGCTGCGGACCAGGTCGAGGTCGAGTCGGTCGATACCCCGGCAGTACCGGTACACGGTGTCGCGAATGGCGTCTTTGGCAATAAGGAGCGCGACGAGCGCAGCGTTGGCTTCCACCCGGCCAAACTACCGCCGAAGTGTTCGCCGATCCTTCTTGGTGCCCGAGGGGGCACTGTTCGTTGAGGTTGCTAGACTCAATCGCTGGTCAGAACTGACCAGAAAACCCGTATTCATCTACATCATTCACCACCTCCGCTCGAACCCACGGTCGCTACGGCGCCAGCTGCGAGAGGTACAACCGCTGGGAAGGACACAGCTATGGCTGTTGTAACCATCAAAGACCTGCTCGACGCAGGCGTGCACTTCGGACACCAAACTCGTCGTTGGAACCCGAAAATGAAGCGCTTCATCCACGGTGAGCGCAACGGCATCTACATCATCGATCTGCACGTAACGCTTCAGCGCGTCGCGGTTGCGTACGAGTTTGTTCGCGACCTGGTTGGCGACGGCGGCACCGTGTTGTTCGTCGGAACCAAGAAGCAGGCCCAAGACAGCGTGCGGAACTACGCCGAACGCTCGAACATGCCCTACATCAACGAACGCTGGTTGGGCGGCATGCTCACCAACCACGAAACCATGGCCAAGCGCGTTGCGAAGATGAAGGAATACCAACGCATGCGCGACACCGGCGAGTTCGAAGCCATGCCGAAGAAGGAAGCGCTGCTCATCAGCCGGGAGCTCACCAAGCTCGAGAAGAACCTGTTCGGTATCCGCAACATGACCAAGCTTCCCGACGCGGTGTTCATCCTCGACACCAAGAAGGAATCGATCGCGGTAACCGAAGCCAACAAGCTCGGCATCCCGATCATCGCCGTGGTCGATACCAACTGCGACCCAGACCTGGTCAAGTACGTCATCCCCGGCAACGACGACGCCATCCGTTCGGGCGACCTCATGGCCCGCATCATCTCCGAAGCGGTCATCGAAGGTCGCTTCATCAACTCCAAGAAGAACCCGGGCGTCACCGCCGAAGAAGCCAGTGCACCTCCAGCCCAGCTCACCCCCGAGCAGATGGCCGCCAAAGAGGTAGCGCAGGCTGAAGCCCGCGACGCCGCCGCAACCGCCGCTGCCGAACGCGAAGCCCGCATTGCCGCCGAGCAAGAAGCGGCCGCGGCCGCCAAGGAAGCTGCACCCGCCGAAGCTCCGGCTGAAGCACCTGCTGCAGAAGCGCCGGCCGCTGAAGCCGCTCCGGCTGGCGAGGCCCCCGCTGCTGCGGAACCCCCGGCGGTAACCGATCCCGACGATGCCACCGCTGCTGCGCTCGCCCGTGCAGAAGCTGCGGCCGCTGAAGCCAAGGCGAAGGCCGAAGCCGAAAACGAAGAAAGCTGATTTGCCCCAATGGCTGAGTTCACTGCAAAAGATGTAAAGGCTCTCCGCGACGCCACCGGCGCCGGAATGATGGACGCCAAGAAAGCACTCACCGAGTGCGACGGCGAAATGGAAGCCGCAACCCAACTCCTGCGGGAGAAGGGTCTCGCCAAGGCCGGTAAGCGCACCGACCGCGAGAACATGGAAGGCGCCGTCGCCGTTGTTGGAGACGACAAGGTTGGCGCCATTGTTCATGTGAAGTGCGAAACCGACTTCTCCGCAAAGTCCGAAGGCTTTGTTGGCTTTGTTAACAAATTGGCGGCCGCTGTTCTCGCCGACGGCGCCGATGCCGCCAAGGCAGCAACCGAAAGCGACCTCGAAGACCTCAAGCTGCTCTTGAAGGAAAACATCGAGATTGCGTTGGCCGAAAAGGTCGAGGCCACCGATGGCAACGTGCTCGACTCCTACGTGCACATGCAGGAAGGTCGAGGCAAGAACGGCGTACTGGTAGAAGGCTCGGGCATCGACACCGAAACCCTGCACCAGGTAGCGCTGCACATTGCGTTCGCCAAGCCGCAGTTCCTCAGCCGTGACCAGGTTTCGGCTGAAGAGGTCGAGGCCGAGCGGGCCAACCTACTCGAAATCACCAAGGCTGAAGGCAAGCCCGAACAAGCGTGGGAAAAGATCGTCGACGGCCGTATTTCCGGCTGGTTCAGCGACCGGGTCCTGCTCGACCAGGGTCTCCACGGCGACAAGGTCACCGTGGCCGCCACGATCGGCGACGGCCAGATCGTCCGCTTCATGCAGGCGTTCACCGGCGCGTAAGAGAGTTCTGAAGAAGTGCCGCCGGGGCGATAGCTCCGGCGGCTTTCTTCGTTTTAGGAGGTCCGGCTAGTCCTCAACGCACCAACGAACCATGATTAAGTCGATAGATCTCGAAGAGTTGAAGGTTCTATTTTGCTCTGGAACGGTCTTTCTTGTAGCTGATGATCCAGGGGCACTTGCATTGCCGAACGAGGTCGGCGATTTCGTCATCGAGGGTTACTGGGACCATACCGATGAGTCGAACGAGGCCAGGTATCTCGAAGGGTCTCCTAGGTCCACGTCCGTAGAGCATGCCCTTGACTGGGCGCTGGCTAGAACACCGCGAGTGCTCTGCGCTCAGACACTCCGGCTCTCGGGCGCGCACAGCCAAAATACTTCTGGGCTGGCGAAGGAACACCGCCCGACGGCATGGAGGTTTGGTAGGCGTATCGCCATGGCCGAGCGTCACCGAGGTGCCTGATTGATGATCTTGAGGACGTTGCGGTGGGTCCGTAGCGTTTGGTTGGTCTGGCCGGCTGGCTCTTGAGGTGCCTGCCGCCTGTTGTGGGTTGGCTTTCTAACGAATTGCCTGTTGGTCGGGTCTTCCAGCCGTTGTGTGGCTCGAAAGAGGCGAGAGCACACAATCACGAATCAGGAGTGCCCACTTCGGCGTAACCACTATGCCAAGGAGGCAATCATGACGATGATCGGAATCGATCCTCACAAAGCAACCCACACAGCTGTCGCGATTGATCGCGACGAACAGGTCCTAGATGAGTTCAAGCTGCGGGCTTCAGCGGCGCAGGCTGAACGGCTTCGAGAGTGGGCTCAAGGGTTCGACAAACCCGAATGGGCGATCGAATCAGCGAACGGTCTCGGCTATCTAGTCGCCCAACAATTGGTTGCGGCTGGGGAGACGGTGTTTGATGTCGCGCCGGTGCTCGCGTCACGGGTTCGACTAATGGGGACGTCGCGTTCACAGAAGAACGACCCAAACGACGCGAGGTCGGTCGCTGTTGCTGCGTTGCGGTCTGACCGGTTGACCCGGGTCCGGCCCGAGAACCATGACCGGGTCCTTCGGATACTCGCGAAACGGCACCGCGATATGGCCCGGCTTCGCAACAAACATTGCACCCGGTTGCATGCGTTGCTGCTTGAGCTGGAACCGGCCGGGATCGCATCGGAAATGACTGTGACCAAGGCAAACGCAGTCCTTGACCGGGTCCAGGTCGCCGATGAGGCGACCCGGAACCGAGTCATGATCGCGGGCGAGCTCGTTGATGACATCGCCCGCCTCGACACGTTGCTGAAGGCCTCGAAGAAACGGACGAAGACAGCGGTTGTTGCATCAGGGACAACGGTGACCAACATCAAGGGCGTCGGCCCGATATGTGCGGCGATCATCATCGGGTTCACCGGCGATGTCACCCGTTTCCCGACCAAGGGACACTTTGCGTCCTACAACGCAACCGCGCCGGTCGACGCGTCATCAGGCCCAAGTGCGCGGCAACGCCTGAACCCTCGAGGGAACCGGAAACTCAACCACGCCATCCACATCGCAGCCATCAGCCAGCTCCGTTATCCGGGCGAGGGCCGCGAATACTACGACCGCAAAATCGGCGAGGGCAAGACATCCAAAGAAGCAATCCGGGCGTTGAAACGACGAATCTCTGACCGCGTCTACAGCCACCTCATCGCCGACCACCAGCGAGCCGCCACCAACTAAAAGCAGGCGGATCCGGGAGGACAAATAGGAACGACTCGTATCCAGCGTGACCGGCCTCACATCCTGATAGCCGGTTCTTCGGATCGGTCACTCCCGAACCCGCAACAACCATAGAACCCCAAACAGCCTCAACGCCAGAGGCCCTCCCCAACGCGCCCGAACAGCCTCAAAAACATCCCCTTGACAGAAAGAGGCTTCGTTATCGAGTGGTTGCTTGCGGTTCGACGGTGGAACGTTATCGAGCGGGTTGACTGCGCAGACGGTCCTACGGCGTACTTGTGCGTGGCTAACCGACGTAGGCGTGAATCACGATTCCATCGGCGATGGCGAGGTTGATCCGGTTGAATCGGACGTCGAGGGTATGTGCGATTCGTTCGCCGGCTCGTTCAACAATTCGTGCGCTGAAGCCGTTTGCTGTGATGGTGTCGATGGCTGTTTGTTCGTTCATGCCAATAATGGCGGTTGCGATGTCTTCGACATCGCGTGGTGCTTCGTCGGATTGGGGTTCGGTTGTTGGTGGCTGTGTGTTTGATCGATCTGGGAGTCGGGTTTCGAGCGAAGGTGGGGGTGCTTCACCGGACAGCATCCGGGCTGTCACTTCAGTCGATCGGTGATCTTCGCCAGTGGCAAAGGCTTCGAGTTGGACGGTGAAAGGCGCCTCCGGTAGTAGGTTTCGGTCAACGGCTACAACGTAGGAGCGTGTTCTCGCATCCCGCGTGCACTGCAGCGGCTCACCGGTTGGCGAACCATCGGACCTCACGGTGGCAGAGTGGACTATGGCGGCGTCGCTATTGAACACGACGTCGTCCAGAACGGTTGGGCAGCTTCCGCTGTGTATGGTGCTGAACCAGATCACGACTTCGGTTTCGAAGTCGACCTCGGCGGGTGTCTGTCCGGATTCGTCGAGTCGTGACATCAGTTCTTCGTATTGATCTTGTGTGCTGGCGACCCAGGTGGAGCGGCCTGCCCCGACCGGTTGGTCGAAGAGGAGGCGCCAGCCGTTTCCTTCAGTTCTTTGTGAGTACTCGTCTGTGTACTCGGGCTCTTCGAGGGTCGCAGGAGCCGGGGGGCCAGGTGGCGTAACAGTACTTCCGTCACGAAGGAGGAATGTTGGGGCCGATTCGGACGGGTGCATGAACACGTCACGTTCCAGGGTGCCGCCCACAATCCCGACGACGTCGTCTCTGAAGATCACGCCTGAAGTAATGAACCAGCGATCAGCCCCGCTCGTCGAGAGACTAGTCGTAGCTGCAATCCCAAAGGGCGTGTCCTCGCCGGCGTTTGCGCAACCTAGTGAATGCCCTGAGCTTCCCTCGGCCAGCGCACTCCAACAAACTTCGCTCCGATCGGCCGAGTGAGCGACCCAGAGAACAAATCCGTCTGCCTTAACCGTTCGCCGAGACGTGTCAGCGTCCACTCGGGCGAACGAACCCCTCAGGAGATCCGGTAGCCCGTCCGCAGGGGTACGAGGCCTTTCGAAAATTTCTGGAAGCCGGAACGGCCACTGTTCGTTTCCGGGCTCGTCGACTTCGCCCGGTTCGGTGGTTTCTGTTTCAGCGAGTTCGATCGGTTCGTCCGTTGTGTCGTCCGAGGCGAGCAGCACTGCCCCGATGATTCCGAAAACCAGCACTGCTGCAGTCCCAAGCAGCATCAACCGCCGACCGGACCCAGTGCTTAGTCCGTGGCCCAGTTCGGTCGGCGGGGGATGAACAGTCGTGGGCGCTCCCTCGACCACTTCGTTGACGAGCCGACGGATCTTGTCGTCGAGTAAATCAGTCATCGAGAACCTTTCTCAGGTTTGCCCGAGCTCGGGCAAGGTGCTTCTTGACGCTGCCCTCGCTTATGCCAAGGGTGGTCGCAATTTGCTGCGGGGAGTGGTCGGCCCAGTAGGTGAAGTAGACGACCGATCGTTGTTGAACCGACAAGGCACGCACTGCTGCGAGAACTTCAGGCTGGGCGAGCAAGCCTTGGCTGTTCTCGCCAGCGAGTTGGGCTGACTTCCATTCCCTGCGTGCTGATCGCGACTTGGTGCGCATCATCATCTTGGCTGCGTTGATCACCGACCGATGGAGGTAGGCCTGCTGGTCGGTGGCTGCCTCCCAGCCGGGTGCCCGCATCGCTCCGATCAGTGCCTCAGAAACAACGTCTTCGGCGTTCGATGAGCCGACAAGCATCGAGGCATGACGAAGAAGCTCAGGCCCAAACTTCTCGTACGCCTCATCAATCAACACGCCCACATAGTCCTAATGCCACCAGTCGCTGCTCTGGGTGACACGAACCTGGCGAAATTGGTCTAGTCGGTCACAGCTTCGTCTCGTTCTTGGTCGAACTGGCGCACAACTTGTCGCCGCCAGACACGTCGGCCGTCCTCCCAGCCAGGTTCTGCCCCACCGAGTGCTCGGCCGTCTTTCGTTAGCGTGACCATTGCGTGGCTAATCATTAGCTGGTTGATAGACACTTCGACCTCGGCCGGTATTCCTTCCTCTCGAAGGGCACTTTTGACGTCGCGTGACACTTCGGCAACAACCCGATCCTCGTCCTGCTGAGTCGTGCCCTCGCTTCTCAGGTAGACACGGATTGCAGCGACAGCGTCATAGCTCGGAGCGGGAGTCGCTAGCTGCTCTAGACCCCAGGATGCCGGATACCCGCCGAGCGCGATCTCCACCGTGCGTTCAACCAATGAGTTGACGGTTGGGTTATGGAAGCGGGGATAGGTCCTAGAAAAGTGCCTGGTCATTATCCGGTGGACCCGCTGCGGCGTCATCGAGGCCGCCTCGGATAGCTCATCGAGGCTTGCCCCTGCCGAATACGCCCTTGAGAGCATGATGTTGCGGTTGCGGCGGATCTTGTTGAGCTGCTCGGTACGGCTGCGAACGTTGCGCAGCTCCTGTTCCTTCTGCAGTGGTCCGCCCGCCAGAGTGCGTACTCGTTGTGGATCTTTAGACGCCATGACCAAACGGTAGCCGGACCGAACGAAGCATGGTCCGTCGGTTTCGAGCCTATTCAGGTTGTTTTGAACGCTAGGGCTGTCAGCGCGGACGTGCCGATATCTCGCTGCTCCCGGAACTTCGGTGTCGGAACGTTATCGAGTGGGGAAAAGGCCGAACATGCGATGTCACCGAACTGCGCCGCCGGCCCATCACATCGGTCACGTGGGCAACGAAGCCGACGAGTAGCCTGACGCGATGGGTCTTGACGCCGAACCGGTTGCTTGGTTTGCGGGTTCGCAATCGTGAGCGAGCGAACCGTCACCGTTTCTGATGGTCCCGTGCGTGTGCACTTCCGCGATATCCATGACCCCTATAACGATGGCTACGGGTTCCGGAGCTTCACAGTCGAACTCTCCGACCAAGGAATGTCGGCCAGCACGGTTGTCGTGACAATGGAAGCAGGGGACGGACTTGCTGCCTTTGTAACCTCGCTGGCGGAGGACTGGAATGGCTGGGACGGCACTCGAAAGTGGAGAGCCATCGAAAGCGGGCTTCACATTGAGGCTGAACACGAGGCCACGGGGAAGGTTCATTTCCGTCTAGAAATCTGGCAGAGCCCGTACCCAGGTGCCTGGACAGCGAGTGTGCGCATCTCGATGTTTGCGGGTGAAGATCTATTGCGCTTCGCTGAGGACGTTCGCCGGTTCTGTGAGTAGTCAGACCTAGGCGCCATCCTTCGAAAACGCGTCACCTCTCGCGTATTGGATGGTTACGGCGTTTCGGCGTTACAGTCACTACCTCGCGTTTCCACGTAGCTGGTGTGGCCAACGGAGCACATCGCCTCGCCGACGGTTCTCGGACTGACACCGGTCTCGGGAAGCACCGCCAACCACGATGGAATCAACTTTTCATCAGTCGAGCAGTCGCCACCTGGAACATTCATTGCGACCAAAACATCAGGGTCGACGCCATCGATGCGATTGATCGTGACGTCCATATTGTTGAACGTGCCTGCACCCAATACATCGTCTGTGACCGCATCAGGGCGAATCGCGGCACATCCAACAACGTGAAACTGGTCCAATAAGACGAACCCGACGTCGCACATTGCGTTCTCATCACAGGGCGGCGCGTCAGAGATGCGAGCGGGAGCAGTCGTATCAGGATCCGCGACGACTTCGGACGGCGCTTGTTCTGGTTCGCTAGTTGTAGCGGGCGGTTCGATCGGCGCCGCTGCGACGGTCGAGGCCGTCGACGCACCGGTTCCGGGTTCATCGCTGGTGCAGCCAAGCAGCGCTATTCCTATGGCCGCAATACCAACCGACATGTGTGATAGCCGTTTCATCGCCATTGGGAATCGTGACATGTCGATAAGACGACCGCGGGACCGAGAAAAGTTCCAAAGCGCGAAGGTGCCGATGTAGAGCGGGGGAGAGGTTCGCCGAAATGGTCGGATTGGTGCGGCGCCAGGCGTTTTGACACGTCGCGTTCGTGTGGGCGTTTACATCAATGCGGTTGTTGATGAGGGTTGCTCCAGTACCTGTTTGTCTGAATCCCAGGTTGATAGTGTTCGTTCGGTCTGACCCGAGCAGCCCAGACAGGTGAACATGCCCACAGACGCGGAAGAACACGTAAGAGACGCGGCCTGCGGCTCTGGAACGGTCTTTCTTGTAGCTAATGATCCAGGCGCACTTGCATTGCCGAACGAGGTCGGCGATTTCGTCATCGAGGGTTACTGGGACCATACCGATGAGTCAAACGAGGCCAGGTATCTTGAAGGGTCTCCTAGGTTCACGTCCGTTGAGCATGCCCTTGGGTGGGCGCTGGCTAGAACACCGCGAGTGCTCCTGCGCTCAGACACTCCTGCTGTCGGGCGCTCGCAGGCAAAGTACTTCTGGGCTGGCGAAGGACCACCGCCCGACGGCATGGAGGTTTGGTAGGCGTATCGCCATGGCCGAGCGTCACCGAGGTGCCGTAGCAGTTGTTTTGATGGATGTGCGTTGACGTTATGAGTGAGCTGTTCAACGACTTGGGGGGGTCCAGCGGCGATCGGTAGCAGTGCCTCGTCGGGTCGTGGATACCTCCTATGGAGGCTCGTCTCTATTTTGCTGACCTGATCTTCTAACCCGACACCACGGGATGCTTTACATAGTCCGGAGTTCTCGGGGGTGGCGGCGGGGAGCGTTGAAAGACTGCCAACGTTCGGCTCTGGGTAGCAGCGACGTTACAGGTTGACCCTTGCTGCGTCTCAGCATGTCCTGTACACCTACGGTCTAGGGAACATCCAGCGCTGCGACCGTTTCGCGGGGCCATGTGGCCCTGTCAGTCCCCCCAAAGCATCAGGGGTGCCGGTTCCGTGGGTCAAACGGGGCCGGTACCACTGTTTGTGGTCTAGGTGACTCTGGCACCAGCTAGGCGACCGCACCAATATTGGCTAGCTGGCTTCAGGTGACGCTATTTGCGGGTCGATCCAACAGTCATGCAGGCACCAACGATCGCTCTAGATAGTCGAACAGCAGCACCAGGTAAGCGGGTCGTCATGATCGACGACCAGGCAAGCTACACCGAGGCGTTAGCTTCGGCGTTCGGCATCTTGAGTAATCTCGACGTTGTTGGTAAGGCCACCAACGGCAGCGCTGGCATCAAGGTCGCTCTGGAACTGCAACCAGACCTTGTGTTGTGTGATTACCGGATGCCCGGCGGTAGCAACGGTATCGAATGCGCAACCCGTCTACGAGAAAGCGGGTATGGCGGAGAGATCGTCATCTTGACCGGTCATGCCGCGCCGCATATCCACGTCGAAGCAGGACAAATCAACGACGTGCGGGTCATCGCAAAAGACCTTGATATCCCCGACATCATCAGCACCATCACCGACACCGGAGTCGTGCGACCAGCTCAACTCTTCGAAGCGTCGAACGAGTCATTCGCCGGGGAAATGGCGAACTCGCGTCGGCCCTCCAAACTCGTTCTGGCCACCGCTGCAATCGCCACCGTTGTGGTCGCAGCCGTTGGATTTGGGGTACTTAACGGATCAAACGAAAGCACCGGCACACCCGAGGACCGAACATCGGTCGCCGGAGCGACGCTCGAACGGCCATTCATCATCGTCGATGGCACTGCTGGCGAAGTACGGGTAGCGGTCGAAATCGACGGGCAACCAACCAACGCGTTCATGCCGGCGAATCTCCCCGCAACAATCGCCATCAACGTTCCAACACCCGACACCAACGTCCGCGTCGTGGTCGAGAACCTCAACGGCGACGGAACAACAAGCTGCTCGATCGGCGTCGCCAACGAACTTCTCGCCACCCAAACCAGCGACGACGTCAAAACGACCTGTAACAGCACACTCGGCTAGCCGAGCAGCAATCGAACAACGCACCCGGCTAACAAGAACCCGCGACGTGCCG
>CALHTF010000087.1 GCA_938038815.1 uncultured Acidimicrobiales bacterium
ACCCAAACCAATACCCATCGTGCCCGTCTGGGGCGTAATGATCACCACCGGCGAATGCGCCCAAAACGCCGCCGCAATCGCCGTCACACAATTCGAAATACCCGGCCCATTCTGACCAATCACCACACCATGGCGACCCGAAACCCGCGAATACCCATCAGCCATATGAGCAGCACCCTGCTCATGAACAACCGGCACCAAACGAATACCCGCCGGCGCGAAAATATCCATCGCATCCATAAAGGCCGAGCCCATAATGCCAAAGGCGGTATCAACACCATGAGCAACCATGGTCTCGACGAAAGCTTCACTCGGGGTCATACGCGTCATTGCGGATCCTCTTTTGAAATTTTTGTAGGGGGTTGAAGGTTAGTAAGAGTCTATAACCAGAATGCAAGACACTCTAGTTCCGGCCGGGTTGGCCCGAGCTACACCGAGTGGCCTCGAATGCCCGCGATCAACAGGTCGAGCAGATGGTCGAAGGTGTCCTCGAGGTCATGGGGTCGCGGGTGGCCATCGCCGGCCTCAAGGCCGGCAAATCCGTGGAACGTGCTGCGCAGGGTTCGGGCTACGTGGACGACATCTTCGGGAGCAAGGTCATAGGCGGCGAGCGCCTGACCAAGCACGGCGACGACTCGGTCGACGGCCTCTTCAAGTTCGTCGTCGCCCGCACAGGGGAATCGATCGGTGGCGGCGTAGATGCCGGGGTGGCGCTTCACGACGTCGCGCCATGCGTGACCCATCGCCCGCACCGCATCGTCGCCGGCAACGCCGAGAGCCGCTTCGGCCAAGGCCTCACCCAGAACTTGGCGGCCCCGCAAACCGAGGGAGCGAATCAGGTCGTCGTACCCCTCGACATGGCGGTACAGCGCTGGCTGGCTGATGTTGAGCGCTTTGGCAACCCTGGTGAGCGTGACTTCGTCGAGTCCCTCTGCGTCGGCGATCTGCGCAGCGGTTTCGACGACGAGCTCTTTGTCGATCGGACCACGATCACCATCGCCGTCGATTTCGGTCGCGAAGTCGGTCGGCTGGTCGTGAGTAGTCACAGAGGCCACCATACTCGGGGCCTACCGTCTCGCCTGAGCCTGCAGTGCAGTTATCACCGCAACGTTGACGATATCGGTCACACTTGCCCCCCGTGAGAGGTCGTGCATCACGCCGCCTACCCCTTGCAGGAGCGGCCCAAAGGCTTCGGCGCCGCCCAGCCGTTGGGTGATCTTGTAGGCAATGTTGCCGCTGTCGAGGTCGGGGAAAATAAGCACATTGGCTCGCCCGGCCACGGGCGAGCCCGGCGCTTTGCTCTCTGCCACCGCTGGAACCCAGGCGGCGTCGAACTGGAGCTCACCATCGATCAGCAACTCGGGAGCGAGTTGTGACGCCAGTTCGGTGGCGGCGACAACTTTGTCGACCTTTGGGTGGCTGGCGCTGCCCTTGGTCGAGAACGACAGCATGGCGACGCGCGGTTCTTCGGCAGCCAGTTCGGCGAAGGTGGCCGCCGACGACACGGCCACCGCCGCCAGCTGCTCGGCGTCGGGGTCGGGCAGCACGCCGCAATCGCCGTACACCAACGGCTGGCCACCGGGCAGCACAAAGAAAAACGAACTGCTGATGACCGACGTGTCGGGCGAAGTCCCGACGATTCTGATGGCCGCCCGCAACACGTCGGCGGTTGGGCGACTCGCGCCCGCAACACAACCGTCGAACAGGCCGCCCTTGAGCGCTAAGGCGGCAGCGTTCAGCGGATCGTCGAGGTCGAGGGGGCGTTTGACGAACCCGGGATGCGCGGCGGCATCGGCCACGATTGCCTCATCGACCTGGTCGATCAGTCCGGCAGGGTCGTCGACGACGGTGGCGATCGCCAACCCTTGGCCGTTGAGTTGGTCGGCGGCGGCGGACGCCCGGTCGTCGCCTTGGTCGGCGAGCACGACGCGCATTGGCTCTGCTGCGGCGCGCTCGTACCAGGAATCTAAAAGTGCCGAACTCAAAACGAGCCCCCGATGGACGTTTGGCGTTGTTGGTTACCAGCCCCGAAGGCGGTTACGCGTTAGCGGCCAGCCACCCGGCGGTGCGGGTCAGGACTTCGTCGACCTTACCTACCAGTTCGTCGATCACGCCATGGTCGGCGATCAGCGGCGGCGAGATGGTGAGCATGGTCGCGCCGCGGTCGTCGGGACGAATCAGCAAGCGAGCGTCGCGCAGATAACCGAGCAGAACACCGGTCTGCAGCGCTTTGGCTTGCGAATCGGAAAGCTCGACACCGTTCTCGCGGTCGACACAGAACTCGATGGCGTAGAAGTAGCCGGTGCCTCGCACCTCTTTGACGTGCTGGTGCTTGTCGACGAGGCCTCGGAGCTGACCACCGATGTAGTCCTCGTTGTTGAGCACGTTCTGGAGCACGCCCTCGTTGTGCATCGCCGTCATATTGGCAACCGCTACCGCGGTGGCGACGGGGTGACCACCAAAGGTCGAGCCGTGCATATAGGCGCCCATCTCGGAGTCGTAGATCGCTTCGACCAACGGCGTGCGCATAACCACGCCACCAAGAGGCTGATACGCCGAGGTAACACCCTTGGCGAAGGTGATCATGTCGGGCACCACACCGAATCGCTCGCTGGCGAACCAGTGCCCGAGCCGACCGAAGGAGTTGATGACCTCGTCGGCACACAGCAACACGCCGTACTTGTCGCAGATGCGGCGAAGTTCTTGCCAGTACCCCTCGGGCGGCACAACGGCGCCGCGACCGTTCTGGACGGGCTCGGCGATAACCATAGCCACCGTCTCGGGGCCTTCGGCGAGGATCATTTCTTCAACTGCGGTGACACACGGCAGCTCCGATGCCGGGGTGCCGGCGGGCACCGAGTGGTCGAGGGTGTGCGGCACGTGGCGCACACCGTCCCACAGGTTCGGTAGGAACGGTTCGCGAAACTTCGGGATTCCGGTGCACGCCAAAGCACCCAAGGTGGTGCCGTGGTACGCCCAGTTTCGAGCGATGACTTTGTACCGCTCGGTGTCGCCTTGGCTGAGGTGGTAGTTGCGGGCGAACTTGATTGCGGACTCAACCGCTTCAGAACCCGAGCTCACAAAGAACACTTCGTTGAGGTCGCCCGGGGCCACCTCGCCAATCATGGTTGCGGCTTCGACCGACTTGGGGTGGGTCATACCCCACACCGGCGAGTACGCCAGCTTGTCCATCTGGGCGGCGGCGGCCGCGGTGAGATCTCGACGCCCATGGCCGATGTTTACGCAAAAAAGCCCGGCGAGACCATCGAGGTACTGCTCGCCGTTGGTGTCATAGACGTGACAGCCTTCGCCGCGGTCGATGACCAACAGCTCCTGGTCGCGCCACGCTGCGCCTTTGGTGAAATGAGGAACCAGATGTTCGCGAGCTTTGCTGCGAATGTGTTCGACATCTTGATGAGCGGCGCCAAGTCCTGCGTCGGGCTGCACGGCATGGCTGGGCGAGGCTTGCACCGGCTGGATGGGTTGGGCTGACACGACTATGTGCCTCCTGCGATCAGGTTCGGGTCCTACCGAACACCAAAAGGGTTAGTGACCAAGAAAGTAACACTTGATTGTTACAAGGTCTAGCAGTTTAGTGAGTGCCTCTAACATCGGGGAGCCAAGCGTCACACCTTTAGCGAAAATCCCCAGGCCAGAGCTAGGTCGAGGTAGCGGCCGGGCGGTCCGGATCGGCCGCCCACTGCGACCATGAACCGGCATAGAGGCGACCCGAGCGGCCAACGACTCGCATCGCCAGCAAGTTGTGGCACGCCGTGACCCCCGACCCGCAGTAGGCCACGGGCGAATCTCCCAGACCATCGAATCGACGCGCCAAAACTTCAGGGGTCGCCATGGTCGACCCTTCAAGGTTGTCGGGCCAGGGCAACGAGACCGCACCAGGAATGTGCCCCGGGCGCGGATCGACACTCGGGGTAACCCCGGCAAACCGCTCCGCCGACCGCGCATCGACCAGCTCTAGAGCGCGACCGGCTTCGATCTCGGCCTCGACCTGGGCGATGTCGACGAACGACGCGGTCGGCCACTCAGCCGCCACAAATTCGACCCGGTCGATCGGTGCCATCGGCCCGGACTCAAACGGCCCGACCCACTCGGTAATGCCACCGTCGAGGACCGCGGCAGCGACGCCGATGGCGTCGAGCATGAACCACAGACGCGCCGCAGCTAGGCCGCCACCTGCGTCGTCGTAGGCGATCACGGTCGAAGAGTTGGAGATTCCGAGCGCACCCATCGCGTCGGCGAACGCTTCGGGGGTTGGCAACGGATGTCGGCCTTGCGGTCCAGCGGCCGACGACAGGTCGGTGTCGAGGTCGACAAATCGAGCGCCGGCGATTCGCCGCTCGGCAAACCCGTCTCGCTTCGGCCCCTCGGCCAGCCCCCAGCGCACATCGCAGATGATGAGGTCGGCCTTAGACCCTGACTGCAGTTGGTCCTGCAACCACTGCGCCGAGACCAGCGGCCCTACGCTGCCGGCCACCATTAGATCGCAAACCCACCGAGCTTGGTTTCGAGGTATTCGTCGATACCCTCGTGACCACCCTCGCGGCCCAAACCGGAATCGCCCATGCCGCCAAAGGGCGCGGCCGCCGAGGTGGGGTTCACATCGTTGATGCCGATGATCCCAAATCGCAGGGCTTCGAACGCCTTGAAGGCGGTGGATATGTCGCGGGTGTACACGTAGGCGGCCAAGCCATAGTTGGTCGCATTGGCAAGCTCGATGACCTCATCGACCTCGTCGTACACCATCACCGGAGCGACGGGTCCGAAGGTTTCCTCGTGGCTGATCAACATGTCGGTCGTCACGCCGGTGATCAACGTCGGCGCGTAGAAGTGCCCGTTGGCGTAGTCGCCGGTTTCGAGCCGTTCGCCACCCACCGGCACCTCGGCGCCTTTGGCTCGAGCATCGTCAACCTGGTTGGCGACTTTGGCGACCGCCGCATCGTTCACCAGTGGGCCGACCCCAACCCCATCGTCGAACCCACTGCCAGCCTTCACCTTGGCGACCCGAGCGGTGAGCGTTTCGATGAACGGTTCGGCGACCGACCGATGCACGTACAGACGGTTTGGGCTGATGCACGCTTGGCCCGAGTTCAAGAACTTCAGTGCCGCCGCACCCTTGGCGGCGTGCACTGGGTCGGCGTCGGGGTACACGATAAAGGGCGCATGGCCGCCGAGTTCGACCGATACTCGTTGCAGGTTTGCTGCCGCGGCACCGGCCAACATCTTGCCGACCGCCGTCGACCCAGTGAAGGTCAACTTGGCGACCCTCGGGTCCGAGGTGAGTACCTCGCCCACCGGAGCGGGCGTGCTCGTGGTGACCATGTTGATCACGCCAGCGGGAATCCCAGCATCGACGAACACGTCGAAGACGGCCTTGGCGCATAGCGGCGTGGCCTCGGCTGGTTTGAGCACCATGGTGCAACCCGCAGCTAACGCGGGACCCATCTTTCGGGTGAGCATCGAAATCGGGTAGTTCCACGGCGTGATCGCCCCAACCACGCCAACCGGTTGCTTGATCGACAAAAAACGCTGATTGGCCCGAGCCGACGGCAACCATTCGCCGGTGACCCGCTTGGCTTCCTCGGCAAACCACTGCAGGAAGTCGGCGGCGTACGAAACCTCAAAGCGCGACGCCTTGAGCGGCTTGCCCTGCTCGAGCGTCATCAGGTTGGCGAGGTCCTCGGACCGCTCGACCATGAGCTGCCATGCCTTGTACAAGATCGCCGAGCGTTCGTACGCGGTCGTGGTCGACCACGACCCAAAGGCGGCTGACGCGGCGGCGATCGCTGCGGTGGTATCGGCGGCACCGCCGTCGGGCATCTCGCCGATTACTTCACCGGTCGCGGGGTTGGTGACCGAGAAGACGTCGCCGGACACCGCTTGGACCCATTGTCCATCGAGAAACATGTGCACACCTTGGGGTTGAGTTCGACCGCCAGACTATGCAGCACGGTTCGAAAACGGCGAAGGCGACGAGCCCGCATGCGGACTCGTCGCCTCAGCGATTCACGTATCGGTGGCGTTAGGCGCCGGGGATACGCAGTACCTGGCCGGGGAAGATCAGATCGGGATCGGTCAACATTGGCTTGTTGGCCTCAAAGATCTCCGGGTAACGCATGGCGTCACCGAGGTGCTCTTTGGCGATCTTGCTCAGCGAGTCGCCCGACTTCACGGTGACAAACACTGCTTCTTCTTCGTCGGGGGCGTCCGCCTTGACGCGAACGACCTTGATGTCCTCGTCGACGGTCTCGACGCCTTCGCAGTTACCAACGGCCAAGATGACCTGCTGCTTGGCCTTGTAGCTCGGGGTTTCACCGTTGATGAATGCGGTGCCGTCCTTGTAGCGGATGTCGAGATCGTTGCACTCAAGACCAAGCTTGGTGACGTAGTTCTCGAGTTCGCTCGAACGAGCCGAGTTCTCCCGAAGCTTTTCCTTGGCAGCTTCGCGCTTTGCTTCGGAACGGGCAGCTGCTGCATCGGCGGCTGCGGCACGCTTTACGCGAATGGCCTTGGCCTTAGCAGCGGCTTCAGCGTTCTTCGCCTTGCGCTCTTCTTCGGCAATTTCGTCGGTGCTTTTGCCGATGCCAACCTTGGCTCCTGCATTGCGCACAAAGTCAAATACGCCCATGTGTTTTCCTTCTTCTCCCGTGACCGGGTTTGCTTGCCACGTAGACCGTGGGGACCTCTGTTCTAGCGCAATCCGAAAAGCTTCGCACCGAACGTTCAGTTGAACGTTCTACAAAGGCGGTTAACCAAGCAGCCCGACCGCCGCGTCAAGGTTGGCGATCGTGGTCTCGAGATAGGACGCAAGCGTCGCCTCAGAACTGGTCGCTTCCGCGAAACAGATGACGGCGTTGGCAGTTTGGTGCACCACTCGCAAGGCGGCCTCTTGGTCTGAAGCCGAAGCGAGCGACGGCAAGAGGGCGGCCGCTACTCCTTGCAGCGGTTCGGCCGATCGGTGCGACGCGGCACCTTCAAGGCTGGTTGGCTTGTGCCGCATGACGAACTCGGCCGCATCGCTTTCCTCACCGACCCACGAAAGCAGTTCGCCCGCCAACGCCGTAGCGGTTGCGGTCGGCCCCGCCGTTTGGTCCGGCAAAATCGCCAGCGCTCGCTCGGCGAATTCGAGCACGATGTCGACGAACACCGCATCCTTGAGACCGGCAAAGGACCCAAACTGGTAGATCAAGGTCGACGGCGAGTGATGCGCCGCCCGAGAGATTTCGGTCAGCGATACCTCCGCTGAACGCTGCTTTAGACAAAAGCGGGCCCGGTCCACCACATGGGCCTGCGTTGCGTTCGGCGATGTTGGCCACACGCCGGCAGCAGATTCTTGCGTCACTTCTATTCCCCATTCTCCACCAAGAATTTGTTCGATTTGTCTTATGGCCGCGAGAAGCTAGAGGTCCTTCAACTAGCGGCAAATTATTTGGTGTGTGGAGAGTCCAGCTGTGGACGCAACTGAACTACCGGAGAAGCTACGCCAGAATTTGCTGAAATGCGTCGAACGACCTTCGAATCTTCGGTCCCGACCACACCAGGAACGGGCGAGCTGGTGCCCGGAGTGGGATTCGAACCCACACGACCCTAAGCGGGTCAGAGGGGTTTAAGCCCTCCGTGTCTGCCATTCCACCATCCGGGCAGGGAGGTGCGTGCCCAAGGTTAGGCGACTTGCAGCCCCGACGGTTCGAGCGTTTCCCAAAGGGTGGCCCGCATGGCGTTTGCGGTGCGGGGATCGAGGTCGTTGGCCACGATGACCCCCTCGATCATGTCGGCCACGATCGCCGTCCAGGGACGATTACGGAGCTGTACCGCCACGGTGACCCGGTTCGGGGTGCGCCGAATGGTGCGGTCGATTCCCGATTTTCGAGGCGGGCTTCGAAAGCTCGGCACGACCAGGCCAAGACGGCGCGCCGCGCCCGATAGTTCTCGGGCGGTCCGAGCAAAGCGCAGCGATGTGGGTTCAGGTGCGAGTTCCACACTCCTATAGTGCACAAGCCCTATGACAGCCTCGATGGTCGACGTGTCATGAGCGACAGAGCAGCTGACCTGAAATTTGGGTGAAAACGGTCGATCATTACTAGGTGAAGCGATTTCTTCCCCTCCCCCGCGTGGTCTCGATAGCGCGGCTTACCGCCCTGTTGGCCGCAGTGTTGGTCGCAGTGTTGACCGTTGTGGCGCCGGCCGTCATCTCGCCCATCCCTGCAGGTGCCCAGGCCGGTGCAAGCGGTGAAGTTGGTTCGCTTCGGGGCTGTGTCGAGGCCTCCGAGCAGGTCCGCGTCCTCTACGTCATGGACGAATCGGGCAGTCTCCAGTTCACCGACCAAGAAAACGACCGCATCACCGCCGCAAAATTCTCCCTCAACTCGTTCCTCGAACTCTCGGTCGCCAAGCCAGTCGAGGTTCGACTCGCCGGATTCTCGAGCGACTACCGAGACCTTGACGAAGACGGTGCCGACGAAGACAAGTGGATCGAACTGAACCGCGACACCGCGGTCGGTATCGAAGCCCAGATCGATGAATATGCGGCCCGCAAAGACGGTGTCGACACCGACTTGCCCTTGGCCCTGGAAGGCGCCTTCGAGGCACTCGAACCCATCGACCCAACCACCTGTAACCTCATCGTGCTGTTCGCCGACGGCGGGTACGACATCAAGCCTCGGGTAAGCGCCGACGACCAAGCCCAGTTCGGTCTCGAAAAGCCCTACGCCCCCGACATTGCGCTCGACACTCCCGAGGGTGTCGCCGAGGCACGGCGTGCGGGGCGGATCGCTCTGTGCGACGACGAAGAAGGAACGATGAGCAAGGTCGACGAGGCCGGAGTACGACTCATCACCGTGGCGCTTGCCGACAGCGAATTCATCGACACCAGCTTGCTCGAGTCGCTCACCACTGGTCGAAGCGAACAAACCTTGTGTGGTTCAGACTTCAGCGGAAGCCGCGGCGTGTTCTCCCCCGTCGACGCCGACAGCCTGGCCTTCTCCTTTGGCGCCATCACCGGCTCGGTAACCGGTGGTTCGGTTGCGTCGTCGTCGATCGAGGTTTGCGTCGAAGGCGACGACGAGTGCGCATCGGAGCTGTTGGTCGACGTCGACTCGCTGATCTCCCAGTTCTCCATCAACGCCCAGTTCACCGACCCCGCGCAATTACTCTTGTTGACCGACCCCAACGGTGAATCGGTTCGGGTGGGCTTTGAAGGCGCCCGCGAAGTTGCCCTGCCCGGGGCGGTACTCAAGACCAACTGGATCGACGAACAGGCCCTGACCGCCACGGTGATCCCGACCAACAACAACGAACTCGTGCCCGGCAAGTGGTCGGTCGCCGCCTTTGCCGAGAGTTCCGACACCGGTCCGGCCAACCTGTTGGTCACCCGGTCGGGAAACCTCAAGACCGTGATCCCGGCTGGCAACCAGCTCAAAGCGGGCGAAACGGGCCTGGTAACCGCGCTGGTAACCACCACCCGCGGTGGCGAAATCGAAGGCTCGAAGCTCGACGTAAAGGCAGTCCTCACCGACACGCGGTCCCAGACCCTTGAGGTCGAGCTCCAAGACGCCAACGACGGCGAAGGAACCTTCAGTTCGACCGTCGAGGTCCCACCGGACTTCATCGGCCCTGCCGACGTCGAAGTACAGGTGGTCGGCACCACCAGCGACTCTGAGGAATTCACCGACTCTGCCGTTGGCATCATCCCGGTCGATACCGACGAAGCCGGAAGTGTCGACACCACGTCCGAGTCGCTCGCCTCCAAGCTCGGCAAGCTCGGCATTCTCGGACTGTTGCTACTCGGTGCACTCCTGCTGTGGCTGTTCATCTGGCGCCGTCGCGAGGTCACCGAAGCCCGGTTCCGTCTCGACGGGCTCAGCGTCAGCTCAACCCCAGTGGTGATCCGTAACGACGGTGCCCTGTTCCGCATCGATGGCGAGGCCCGTCCGCTCGCCCTCGCCCCCGCCGACTTCCATGCGCATCCCGACCCGACGGCCAGCCGAGTGGTAAACCTGCCGTTGACCACCCTCAAGGTCCACCCGGCAAAGCACCCCTTCGACGAACGCAACGCAACGGCGTCGGCCGATGCCCCGATCACGAGTAAGTACGCCTCGGACGAACTGCGCTCGACCGAAATCGACGCCGAACTTGGTGGCCTCGACGGCACGTGGCTGTTCATCATGGACGAAGAAAACTCGCTCCTAGCCAACGCCGACACCACCAACCCGTCGTACGGAAGCATCGCCGGCGAACTGATGGTGTTTATCGAACAGTCTCGAACCGATATCCCTCGGTTGTTTATCGAACTTCCCGACCAGGTTGTGCCCGCCGCTCGACTCTTGCTGCGCGACGCTCGCGCCGCGAGAGCAACCGACGTCGACGATGCGTCGACGGGCGACATGCTCGAATGGGTCGATCAGTGGGCGGGATCCAGCGAAACGACGCCGTCGGGTTCGTAGACCTTAGGCTCGCAGCCCGCCGTACACGGTGGGTTGGGCATCCATCTCCGCTTTCGCCGAGCACGTGTCGGCGACCGCGCATGACCGGCAGCCAAAGTACGAGGCGTTGCGAGCGACACCGACGAAGTCGTTGTTGTTCGACTTCACTTCGATCGCTGCCAGTTGTTCGCACAAACCCAGACCCGTTTCGATCAGGGCGGTATCGACAGGAATTTTGCGCACCACGCCCGACTTCGCCATAACCGCAGCGATGAACCCGGGCGAGAACCCGCGAGCGATGGTGACCGCCGTTGCCTCATAGGCCAGAACTTGGTCGACCACCGCCGGCATCCCCACGTGAACCAGGACGGTCTCGGCGCTCGGCCCCTTGATGTTCGCCCGCCCGTAGTAGGCGTCGACCCGGGCTTCTACGTACAGCGCCCGACCTGGGTAGTAGTAGCGCATGGGCGGGCCGTCGATCTTGGGGGGCCGTAGCGCTTCGGCTTCGTCGTCGCCGTCGCGCACCGTCTCGACCAGCGAGCCGATCCACCCTCCAGCCCGGGCGGCCAACAACGCCCGCACCGATGGCGGCTGCGATTTCATCCACGAGTCGACATAGTCAGAGTCGGGGTCGGCCTCGGCCATGGCCCGCGACATTGCGGTCCGGACACCTTGTTGAATCGTGGTGACACTGTCGTCGGTCAGGTAGAGCGCAAGCCCGCGCACGGCCAGCCACCGGTTGGCTTTGTGGATGTCCCAGCCGTCGAAACCATCCATCGACACGCCACGCGCCGGGCAATCGAGCATGGTCGTCAACCCAAACTGCGACAGTCGAGCGCGTTCGTGGTCGTGGGCTTCGCCGTAGCGACCCTCGGCCAATTGCATGGCGTAGGGCTCGAGGCGCTCCTTCGCCCAATCCTTTGCGTAGTCCCCCAGCTCTTTTGGCGTTCGCTCGGCCACCTCAGTCGTCCCAGCCATCGGTGGCGCGGGCCACCAACGACGCCGACGGACACCCGTCTCGGTCGGGGCAGATACCGCAGTGGTTGCCCGGGGTCTCCGCGGGTGGACGGTCGGGATGGGCCGCCATGGCGATCAGCACTCGGGCAGCATCGAGCATCCGACGGCCAGCCGCTTCGAGAACCCCACCGGTTACCGCTTCGCTCAGCACTGGGGTGTCGCCCTTGCTAACCGTGATGACCGCCCGGGGCGTGGTGCCGCGGCGCAGGGTTTCGAGCAAGGCGTACAAAAACGAGTCGGCTCGATGATCGCTGTGGTTTCGTCCGGCCTTGACCTCGACCACCACCGCACTCGATCGGTCGCCAGGCCGCGACAACAACATGTCGTAGCGAGCGGTCGACAACACTCGCCCACCGGCGAAACTGGCCTGGGCGGTGAACTGCGGCCGAATCACCCAACTCGGATCGACACCCGCGCACACCCGCTGCACGTGAGCGCCGAGCGGGGTCAGGTCGACTTCGAGATCCTTCTGCTCGGCGAGGCTCAGGCCGCGCCACATCGCGAGGCCCTCGTTGTCGGGTTCGATCGCCGCCACACCTTGCATGAGCTCGATGAAATCGACCGGTCGCTTCGGGCCCATCGCAGCGATCACCGCCGCCACATCGGCCAGCGCACCACGAAGCGAATGCTCCGGCGGGATCGACCCACCGAGTTCGGCTTTCGCCTTTCGGGGGCAAGCGAGCACCGCGGTCATGCGGCCTTTCGGGAGCCGCAACGGGAACAGGTCCGAGTCGAGTCCGTCGGCCTCGGCCGCGTCGACCGCGGCGGTGATTTCGCCGTCGAGCCACTCGCGAAGATCGGCGATGTCGGCCGACGAGTACGGACCCGGAGCCGCTGGCGCATCGAGCGGTGCAACCTCGGCCAGCTTGTCGCCGAGGGTCACCAGACCTTCGATAGCGACGGCGGGCGAGGGGGTGGACATGGAGACATCATCGCATGGTTGCTACGGTCGCCGGATGGACTTTGTAGAGCTCGAAAAAATCGACGGGGTTGCCGTCATCACCCTCGCCGACCCCGACCGGCGCAACATCGCGAGTTTGCCGATGAGCGCCGAACTGTCGACGCTCTTCGACGAGCTTGAGGCCGACGAGGAAGTCGGTGCCATCGTGCTCACTGGCGCCCCGCCCGCCTTCTCGGCAGGAGCCGACCTCGAAGACCTCCTCGCCGGCGGCGGCCGCGAGGGGCTCATGGCGGTGTACGAAGGTTTCCTGCGGTTCGCCCACACGCCACTACCGACCATCGCAGCCGTCAACGGTGCAGCGGTCGGTGCGGGCATGAACTTCTTGTTGGCCTGCGATGTGGTGCTGGCCGGCGAGTCAGCCAAGTTCGACAGCCGCTTCCTCCAGATCGGCATCGCACCCGGAGGCGGCCACACGTGGCGGCTGCGCAACATCACCGATCTGCAAACCGTCAACGCCATGGTGCTCTTTAGCCAGGTGCTGTCGGGCAAAGAAGCCGAGCGGGTTGGCCTGGCGTTTCGGTGTTACCCCGACGACGAGCTGGTCGCCGCCGCCATCGAGATGGCGACCAAGGCCGCCAAAGCACCCCGCGAGCTGGTCATCAAAACCAAAGAGACCATCGCCCGCACCGCCGCCATCACTACGTCGGCCGACGCGATCGAAAACGAACTCGACACCCAGGTGTGGTCGATGGGCGAACCCGAATTCGTCGAACTGGTCAACAAACTGCGTAGTCGTATCAGCTCGAAGTAGCGCGCTGCGGACTAGGTGATCCAGTCGGCTTCGAGGTCGGCCTTGCGGATCAGCCATTCTTCGCTGGTGATCGCGTACCGCACGTGGTCTTCCCAAATGCCATTGATTTCCAGGTACCGCAGTGCGGTGCCCTCGTTGCGCATCTCGAGTTTTTCCATGACCCGGCGGCTGGCCTTGTTGCGAGGAATGACCGACGCCTGGAGCCGGTGTAACCCGAGCTCTTCAAACGCGTAGCGGGCGGCCACCACAAACGCCTCTGGCGTGTACCCAAAGCCGGCCTGCTTTTCGTCGATCCAGTAACCGACGTAGGCGCTTTGGAACGGACCTCGTTGAATCGACGAAATGTTCATCTCGCCGGCGAACATGCCACCGACAAACACGCCGAATCCGTAGGCACTACCCGATTGACGTTCGCGTTGTCGAGCGCTGCACCGCACCGAAAACGCCTGTTTGTCCTCCACCGGGTCGGGGTGGCTCGGCAACCGCTGAGGCTCCCACTTGACGAGCCACTCGGCGTTACGGCGGCGCACTTCACGCCATGCGGTGAAGTCGGTGACGACCAGGGGACGCAAGAGGACACGCCGCCCAAACAACGTCGGCACTACGCCTCTCCCCCATCCGTCTTCAGTGTCGCGATGACCCCGTCCAGTATGTCGCTCTCGCTGACCAAACAGGAGTCGAATCCGAAATATCGCATGATGCGAATCAAGATGCACATACCCCCGACGATCGTGTCGACCCGGTCGGGTTCGAGGCCTGGGTTAAACGACCGGTCTTCGCGGTCTTCGGTGACCATGGTTCGGTACACATCTTCGGCTGCGGCCTTGGTGAGTTCGAAGTGGTGCACCTTGTCGCGGTCGTAGTTGGCAAGGCCTTGCTCGATCGCTGCTGCGGCAGTAACCGTTCCGGCGACTCCGACAAGAGTGGCGTGCGATACCGAGGTCATCGCCGGGCTCGGTGCGGCTGCCATCGCCGTCTTGATGAGTGGTCGGAGCCGAACAACGTCGTCGAGGTGCTGTTCGATGATCGACAAACACGCCACCAACTCTTCGGGCAACGGCGGGTCGCTTTCGATGTAGGTCTCGGTCATCCGCACGCAACCAACATCGACCGAAAGTGCCGCTTCGCACTGGGCCGAACCGAACGCAAACTCGGTCGAACCGCCGCCGATGTCGACCACCAGATACGGACCGTTGGCCGGATCGAGGTCGGCCGTGGCTCCCGAGAAGGTCAGCAGCGCCTCCTCGTCGCCCGACAACAGTTCAGGTCGAGCACCGACCACTTGTTCGACCTGGTCGAAGAAGTCGTGTCGGTTGCTCGCATCTCGTGCGGCGCTGGTAGCGATGACCCGAACCCGATCGACCTGATGTTCATCGAGCATCTGCTTGTACCCGCCGAGGGCGGCGAGCACCCGGTCGATCGCCGCCGAGCTGAGTTGGCCTGACGCGGCGAGCCCGTCGCCCAGTTTGGTGATTTGGGTGCGGCGCACCACGTCGGAGGTGCCGTCGCTGATCAACAGACGGGTCGAGTTTGTGCCGCAGTCGATGGCGGCGACCATCTCACTCATCCTCATCTGGTCGGTTCAGCTGTTCGTGAACCCACGCACCGACCGGGTCGTCGCCGCCTGCCAAGTACCAGGCGTAATGCGCATGCAGGCATTTCACGCCTCGCCGGGTGCCCCCTACCCCATCGGTGGGCCGAGGCCCCTCGTGGTCGGCGGCGAGTTCGGCGTCGCGTTCGGCGGCGTAGCGGTCATGCGCCGCGGCGATGGCTTCGAGCCCGACCGCTTCTTCGGCCGCTTTTACGCCCCCGCCCGATTCCAGCGTGCCGACCCGGGCCCGAATGGTCTTACCGACCAGCCAGTAGCGGGTGGGCATTGGTCGTCCGTCGTCGAGCAGCGGCGCGTTTTGGATGACCACGGGTTGCCCGAACTCGTCGCGAACGACGATGTCGAACGCCCCTTTTGGTTCGCGGCCAAGGAGCTCGCGGACCGCAAGACGATCAGCTTCGGTTGGTTGTTCTGGCGACGGCACTCTGGGTGGTGACGGTTCGGGCAGGTGGCCGGTTACGACGAGCGGCTGCCGAGCAACTTGCGGAGAATCAGAATCAACAGCGCCACACCGGCGACCGGAGCGACCCGCTTCATCAGTGGTGCGCCGGCCGTGTCGAGCAGGTCGACCGCCTCAGGTTCGGCCATCGAGATCTTGCGGACCTTCGATTCGTCGGCTGTCGTGTCGGCAGTCCCAGCAGCAGCATCTCCGGTCGCAGCGGCTGCAGTTGAGGCGGCGGCTGGAGCAACTGCGTCGGGGGCGCTCGCTACGGCGTCGGCGGCGGGTGCCGATGTGCCTTGTTCTTCGAGTAGCGCCTCAAGGTTGTCGGCGAACTGTCCCATCAGCTTACCGCTGATGTCGGCCATCACACCACGGCCGAACTGGGCGACCTTGCCGGTTACGGTGAGATCGGTGTTCACGTTGACCTTGGTGAGCTCGGGCGAAATTTCTTCGAGCTGGGCGGTGATCAGCGCACTCGCGTTACCGGCACCGCGGGTGTCGCGGCCGTCGCCTTTGAGAACGACCCGGTAGTTCTCTTTGTCCTGCTCAACAAAGGTTGCCGCACCCTTGTACTGCGCGGTGATCGGGCCAACCTTGACCTTGACGATGCCGCGGTACTCGTCGCCTTCAATCTCTTGGAGCTGTGCTCCGGGCAGGCACGGAGCGATGCGCTCCACATCGTTCACGATCACCCACGCTTCATCGATAGGTGCTTTCACTTCGAATGAGTTGTCTAGTTCCATCGTTCGAGATCCTCTTGGGTGTCGATGTCGAATGGTTTGCCAGCACAAACTACCTCTTGCACTAGGTCGGGTCGCGATCGGAATAGAACCCGAGCGCCTTCGTCGCCGTCGAGGGGCAACAGGGGCCATACGATTTCGGCGAGCTTTACCGGTGGTCGGCGTTTTCCTTCAAAGGTTGCGGTAACCACGTCGCCTTCCGCTTCTAGGACGGCCTGCCACGCTTCGGCCGAGACAAAGGGCTGATCGGCCAGGCCAACGACAACCGCCTCGTGGCCGGCGTGTTCGGCGAAGTGCACCGCGGTCTGCAACGACGATGACTGGCCGCGCTCCCAGTCGTGGTTTTGCAACACGGTGACATCACCGGGGAGGTGCTTGCTGAGGTCGACTGCGCCGGTCACCACGATCACCTCGTCGAACCCCGCTTCGCGGATGGGGGTGAGGGCTTGGTCGAGCACAGTCGTTCCGCCAAATTTGGCCAAAAGTTTGTGGGTCGACCCCACGAATCGGCTGCCCGCCCCGGCCGCAAGTAACACACCAGCAATAGTCATGGAGGCCGAATGTACAGCCTTTCGATCGCCTCACTGGCGCCGGACGCCAAAGCCCCCACCCCGGGGCCTGGCCCCCAAATGCGCGTTTGGACAACGGGGCCTGGCCCCGGGGGTTGACGGTGGGGCGGTAACGTGCGGTGGTGAGTATGGATCCTGAAACCGGTGCAGTCGACCAACCTGAAGGCGGCGACCCGTTGGCCGTACCCGACAACATGCCGTCGCTCGACGCAACGGTGCTGCTCGCCGACTCGGCCCAGGTCGCCGACGGCAAGCTCTATATTCTTGGCGGCGGCCTCACGGTGATTGGGCCCCGTCCGCAACCCGTAGGCATTGCCCTGCGGATCCAGGTCCCGTGGGACCGGGCAAACATTTCCCACGAATGGGTGCTCGAACTGCTCGACGAAGACGGCCGCACCGTGGTCGCCGGCAACGAAAAGCCCGTCGTGGTTCGAGGGCGTTTTGAGGCCGGCCGGCCAGCCGGGCTCCGCGCCGGAACCCCCCTCAACGTGCCGCTCGCCATCAACTTCGCCACCCTGCCGCTCCAACCGGGCCGGGGTTACACCTGGCGGCTCAGCATCGACGGCGAGACCCGCAACAACTGGCGAGCCGGGTTCTCGGTGCGGGCACCCAAACCCCAGAGCTAGTCGGTTCCGGCGGCGCCTTCGGCGTGGATGGCACCTTCGGTGTCGCGCAGCGGTTTCGGCGCCGTTCGGCCCGTACGAAGCGCGATAATCTCCGCACAGATCGAGATGGCGGTTTCCTCGGGGGTACGCGCACCAAGGTCGAGGCCGATGGGTGAACGCAATCGAGCGAGCCCTTCGTCGTCGACTCCAGCCTCACGCAGCCGGTTGGTTCGGTTGTCGTGGGTGCGACGCGAGCCCATCACACCGATGTAGCCAACATTGGTCTCGAGCGCATGAGTGATAGCCGGAACATCGAACTTGTTGTCGTGGGTCAGCACACACACCGCGTCGCGCGGACCCAAGGTGTCGCCGACATTCTCGAGGAGTCGATTGGGCCAATCGACAACCACCGAATCGGCCATCGGGAACCGCTGGGTGGTCGCAAAGATCGGCCGAGCGTCGCAGACGGTGACGCGAAATCCCAGAATCTTGGCGACCCGGCCGAGGGCGGCAGTGAAGTCGACCGCACCAAAGATAAGCATCTGGGGTGGGGCGGCGAACGACTCGATAAAGACCGACACGGTCTGTTCACGAGCCTCGCCGTTCTCGCCGTAGTGGCGTACGCCGGATCGGCCCGATTGCAGTTCGCCAAGGGCATCACGCTGCACAACTCGATCGATGTCGGGGTTGCCCAGCGAGCCCAGCAATTCGCCGTCGGGGACCACGAGCAGGTGCGATCCGACGTTTGGGCCTTCGATAACCGTCGCCAGCGATACCGGGGACTCGGCCCGGATCGCCGCGTTTAAGGCTTGGTAGATAGGGGTTTCGGCCACGGACTACCAGTCGAGCGGTTCGAGAAAGAGGTGGATCGTGCCGCCGCACGTCAGGCCCACGGCAAAGGCTTCGTCGTCGCTGTAGCCGAACGTGACCATGCGGCGGTCGCCGGTTTCGATGACCTCGAGCGCTTCGGTTACGACCGCACCCTCGACACATCCGCCGCTGACCGAACCAACAACCTCGCCGTCTTCGTTTACCGCCATTGCCGCACCGGGCAAACGAGGGCCAGATCCTTCTAGGTCGACCACGCGGGCGACGGCGATCGCCTTGCCCTGTTTCTGCCATCGATCGAGATCGTTCAGCAATTCTCGCATTTGGCTATCGTAACGAACGGCGTCGGTTACACCACAGCCTGCTCGTAAAGTGGTCGCCGGTGCTAGAAAACCG
>CALHTF010000088.1 GCA_938038815.1 uncultured Acidimicrobiales bacterium
TACTTGCTAAGTTACACAAGCCACAACTCACACACATCTTAACCTTGTGTGCTGGCTAAGATGACTGGCGCTCACAGAGCGCCCAGGCCCGCAGTAGCGGGAAGCGCTACTGCCAAACGTAAACATGTGCCGCACTGTTGCCACATGTTCTACTGTATTGCATAACATACTGCAATACCCTCTAACGTGCATATCTGGATATGACACTCAGGAGAGGTACATAAAAAAAAATGAAATTAAAAAAAAAATGCTTTTACTACAGCATTTTGTTTTGTTAATACACACAAAAGAGGAAAAAAAAATTATTTTCTAAAATGTATTATAAGATGTTAATTTGAAATATGTAATATATTATAGAAATTGAAATTTTTTTTTTCTTTTATGTATGTTATAAAAACAAATGCTGTAGTAAAAGCATTTTTTTTTTATTCATTTTTTTTTATGTACCTCTCCTGAGTGTCATATCCAGATATGCACGTTAGAGGGTATTGCAGTATGTTATGCAATACAGTAACCATGTGGCAACAGTGCGGCACATGTTTACGTTTGGCAGTAGCGCTTCCCGCTACTGCAGGCCTGGGCGCTCTGTGAGTGCCAGTCATCTTAGCCAGCACACAAGGTTAAGATGTGTGTGACTACTACCCGGTGGCCGCTCGCCTCGGCGACGAGCAACGCCAAGCAACCACCCAGACCGCTGAACTCCTGCGGTCGTTGGGACACACGGTCGCCGAACAAGAGGTCGGGTTTCCACAGTCGATGTCGACCAACTACATGATCCGGTACCTGGCCGGAACGGCCGAAAACTTGGCCGCCGTCGACCAGCCCGACCAGGTGTCGAAGCGGACCCGGACTATGGCATCGCTCGGCCAACGGATCCCCGACAAGGTCGTCCAGAAGGCCCTTGCAGGCGAGGCCAAGATGGCCGACAAGGTAAACCAGATCTTCGACGACTTCGACCTCGTACTCACCCCCGGAGCGGTCGAGGATCCGCTCACGATTGGCCAACTCGACGGGAAAGACGCGTTTCGCACGTTGTATGCGTCGGGCCGCAAGATCCCGAACTTTGCTCCTTGGAACTCGATCGGCCAACCGGCGGTTTCGATCCCCGCCGGGTTCAGCAGTCGTGGCCTCCCGTTGGCGGTTCAGCTCGCGGGGCCGGCCAACGAAGAAGCGACCCTGCTCGCCGTTGCCGCCCAGCTTGAAGCCGCTCGTCCATGGGCCGACCAGCGTCCCGAACTCTAGGAAAACCGACGGGGAATGGCAGTCCGGCAAGCAAGAGTTCGTCCCACCCGGTGCCTCATCGGTTGGCCTCGACCATCCGAGCGATTCCGGTGCGCCAGTCGACCAGCCGGTCGGGCCGGATCTGCTCCATCTGCGACAGATCCATCACCGTGCTGGGAATGGCGTTTTCGGCTTCGACGATGTTGGCGGCCGGAGCACCACCCAGTTCGGTGATGTACTCGCACCACTCCTTCACCGACACCACTCCGGGGCTACCCCAGTTGATCACCGTGGTGTCGGTCGTTGCCTGTTCGAGCAGGTGGGGCACGTCGGCGGTGAGGTCGTCGGCGTGAAGCAGGTTGTACTTCGCCCCGTCGGGATGGACTTCGATGTCCATGCCGGCTCGCATCATCTGCAGGTGAAACCACGGCCACCCGTTGCGATCGCTGTAGGGCACGTTGAGTCGGGCAATCACCGTCGCCAGACCAAACTCCTCAGCGGCAAACCGCACCACCGACTCAGAAGCGATCTTCGATATCGAGTACGTCGGCAACATGTGTTGGTGGTGGTTGCCGTGCGGTGCATCGGTCGCAAAGGGTTCGCCCCCGTTGGGCTGATACACCGCACCGGTCGAGCAGTGGAAGAACACGCCGGAACCTCGAAAGTGCTTCATGAGCTTGCCAGCACCCTCCGCGTTGGCTGCCAGGTCCTGACGCCACGCGCCGGTCTTGGTCACCGCCAAATTCAGTACGACATCGACGTCGCCGGGAACACCGGAGAAGTCCGGGTTCGTGAAGTCGATCTTGTGGCACTCGACGCCCTGGCTCTCGAGGTCGGCTCGTGCGGCATCGTCGGAGAACCGGGCAAGGGCGATCACTTTGTTGTCCTGAGCCAGGTCGGCGACGAGCGGGCCGCCAACAATTCCGGTAGGCCCCGTTATGGCGATGGTCTTGTTGGTAAGTGACGACATGGTCACGACACTAGGTAACGCGGCCAACTTGTTGAAAAAGGCGCCGACCTAGGCGGGCAACGATCCCAACAACCCGGTGAGTGCCTGATGGAACTGATCGGCGCCTTCCCGATGCGGCCAATGGCCCGCACCATCGATCACACAGAGGTCCGCGTCGCCATCGAATCGTTCAACCGACTTCTCATACGCCGTGAGATCGCCACCAAAATCGTCGGCACCGGCAACCACAAGCCCGGGACACGAAACCCGAAAGTTGTTCGCCGGGTCGGGCTTGAGGTTCAGGTCGCGGTACCACTCGAGTGCTTCATGGAGCACCACCGGATCCGAGAACAGCTCCCTCGCGTAGGCCAACGTTGCTTTCCGGTCGGCCCATTTCGGCGCCCACCGATCGAACAGGGTGGAGATGTAGGCGAAGTTGTTTCGGCTGGTCCGCTGATCGGAGAACGGCAGCTTGAAGTACCCAAAGTGGCGCACCGCCCACATCAACTGGGGTGACGGGGCAAGGGTCGCCGGGTGAGGAACCGCTATCGGCACCAAGCCTCGTACCCGTTCGGGCGATAGGGCGGCGGCGCTCCATACCGAAGACGAACCCCAGTCGTGGCCGACCAGCACCGCATCGTCGACCCCGAGCGTGTCGAGCAGCGCAATCACATCACCGCCTATTTCGGTCCGGCCGTACGGGCGCCCGGCGACGATGGTGTCGGGGTGGTAACCCCGCAAGAAGGGAACAATGGCTCGGAATCCCGCGCCCGCAACAACCTCGGCGGCGGCCGCCCACGACCGAGGGCCATCGGGGAAACCGTGCAGGAGAACCACCGGTGCCCCACCCCCCACCGATGCGTATCGGAACGGTTGCGAGCCACTGCGGTCGGTCTGAAATTCCATGGGTCGAACCTAGCCAGGTTGACCGCGTGACCCAGCTCGGAATAGGTTGTGCGCATTAAACTGGCAATTGATTCTTGCGGGAGGACCACCGATGAAGAAGCTCTTTTACACGTTTGCCGATCTGGTCACCGGACGGCCTCGACTCGCCCTTGCTGGGCTGGCCCTCCTAACGGCGGCGCTGTTGTTCTCCATGACCTTGGTTGGCCCACAGGCCGGAAACGAGGCCTTCCTGCCCAACGACAGCGAGGTTGCTGCTGCGAACGAGACCCTAAGCAAAGCCTTTCCCGACTCGGCCGGACTCACCAATATCACCATCATCCACCGTGGCGACTTTCTTACCCCAGAAGGGCTGGCCCAAATCGATCGAGTTATCTCGACCGCGATAGCCGAGCCATCGGTTAGTGAGCGGCTGGCGCTCACCGACCCGGTGATCTCGATTGCGGGCGCGTTTAAGCAGGCACTCGGGGTCGACGATTTATCGTCCGTCAGTCAGGCTCAGATCGACCAGGTTGTGGCGCAACCTCAATTCGTAGCGCTGCTTGGCAACCTCAGTGGCGAAGCCGACGGTCGACCACTTGCCATCTCCAGCATCAAACTGCGGCAACTCGACGACGAAGACGGCCTCACCGATGCGGAGCTGTCCGTCGCCGACGCGGTCGAGACGGTCGAAGGTCCGCTCGACGTGCGAAGCCTCTCGGGAGCCACCATCGACGAAGAATCCGCCGAGTCATCATCGTCGTCGATGTCGATCCTGATGATGGTCTCGCTACTCATCATCGCCGTGCTGTTGTTCATTTTCTTCCGCAGCGGATCCGATGTTGCCCTCACCCTCGCTGGGCTGGCGATCACCGTTGTTGGCACACTCGGTTTCCAAGGCCTCGCCGGGCCTGACGGATTGGGTCTGATCGGCTTGCCAAACTCGATCACCTCGATGGTGCCCATCATGTTGATTGGATTGGTGGTCGACTACTCGATCCAGACGGTGTCGCACTATCGCGAACTTCGCCACGAAGGCCACAACGTGCGAGAAGCAGCCAGCAAAGCACTGGGCAGCGTCATATTGCCGCTAGGCCTCGCCGCGGGCACGACGATCATCAGCTTTCTTACCAATTTGACCTCGTCGATTCCCGCCAACGGCGACTTTGGCATCGTGGCGGCCTTCGGCGTGTTCTTCGGCCTGTTCACCATGCTGGTGCTCATCCCCGCAGCGCGCACGATCCTCGACGAACGCCGAGAGCACAAGGGCACATTGAGCGAGCCACGACTGATGGGCGACGCCATCCCAGGTGCCGGTGCGGCAGTCGAGCGTATTGGTCGTCTTGTCGCAACGAAGCCGATGATGGTGCTCGCGATCGCCGGCATAATCACGCTCGGCCTCGGCACCGCGGCCTCTCAGATCAGCACCGAGTTCAACTCAAACGACTTCCTCCCGTCGGGTGGCGACTCGCTCGCTGATATTGAGGCACTCGACGAGGCTTTGGGCGGCCAGACCGAAGTCGTCACCGCACTCATCGAAGCCGAGCTAACCGACGATCGGACCCTCCGGAACCTCTTTAGCGTTTCCGAGGCGTTCTCCGACGAGCTGTCGCGGCCGACCGGAGCGGCAAGCGACATCACGCTTTCGCTCGGCGGACTGTTTACTGACTGGATCACCGACGACGGTGAACCCGAGGACAACTACGACCCGGAGCTCGAGACGCTGCTGGCCGACGTCGATCAGGGGCTCACCCTCGACTCGGTCGGGGTGCAAGCGGTGCTCGACCGACTTGAAGAGCTCGACCCGATTGGGTTCTCACAAGTTGCGGTAAACAATCCCGACGGCGAAGACCTCGCCCTTATCCAATTCAACGGACTCACCGGTGACCAGGAGCGGACCGAAGCGATGGTTGCCGACCTTGAAGGCCTCTGGTTCGGCGATCGCGACCAGATCACCGCCTCCTCGGGCGACGTGGTGAGCCTTGAGGTAACCGGCGCGATGACCGACGGGCAGACAACCTCGATTGTGATCACGATCGTCGCCGCACTCATCGTGCTGATGCTGTTCTTTTGGGCTACTGAGTTCCGTCCGATGCTTGCGGTAATCGCCGTGTTGCCCATTCTGCTGGTGCTGATCTGGGTGCTTGGGTCGATGACGATCTTCGGTATTCCCTACAACGTTGTGACTGCGCTGATTACGGCGCTATCGATCGGCATCGGCGTCGACTACACGATCCACATCATTCATCGCTTTACCGAAGAACTCGAAAGCGGCAAGTCGGTGCTCGATGCGACCACCACGACCCTTGGCACCACCGGGTCGGCCCTTATTGGGTCGGCGATCACCACCGCCCTCGCCTTCGCAGTGTTGCTGTTCAGCCCATTGGTCCCGTTCCAGCAGTTCGGTCTGGTGACCGGCATCACGATTGTGTATGCGCTTATCGCGTCGATCGTTATCGTGCCGCCGATGCTGGTCGTGTGGGCGGCCTATCACCAGTGGCGTGGCCAGATGGAGCACTGACCCGCATCAGGGGCGGTCAGTCACCCCAAACATGGCCGGTGACGGGCCGGCTCACCGCACCCGTTAGAACAACGCATGAAGATACTCATCATCGGTGCCGGAGCCGCGGGGCTGACCGCGGGCCACCTACTCTCGGGATCCCTGTTCAGCAAAGAAGGTCCGAAGCCCTCGGATCAAATAGCCCACAACATATTCCTCTTTCTACCGACGTTGACTCTTTGCTACAGGCTGCTCATCCACCGACATGCGATTACCTCCCGTTAACCAAGCCCCGCAGACCGAACGGTGCACACATTAGTGCCTCTTCAACTGGCAGAAGATGTCGACCACGGACGGCAACCAAGGCGAACCCAGCGAGTGTGTCAGTGGTCGTCGGTAGTGTGGACCTAGGCCGGTCGCAACATACGGTGTTGCGCTCGGCGGATGCTCGACTGCCTCGTCCAACAACACCCCTGGCCGTCCTCTAGATACCAACTCTCTTGTTGTTAGAGGAACGACCATGACCACCACCACTGACTGTTTTGGCGACGTTGCACCGTCGGCGTTCGACCAACTCGTTGCCCTCGGCTGGCAGATCAACGCCAACCAATACAAGGCCGTACACCTCGCCGCCCAATACGACGACGAAGCCCAATGGTTCTTCGAAGGCCTCAAAAGCGCAGCCTTTGGCATCTCCCGCGAACTCGAAATACACACCACCACCGCCCGCGAATGGATCCGAGTAGGCCACGCACTGCGTTACCTGCCCCTGATTGACACCGCCTTCGCCGCCAACGACATCTCCTATGCCAAAACCCGAACCCTCACCCGGTGGGCCGACCAAGATAACGAACAACAACTCCTCGACCTCGCCTATGAACACTCCGCCGAACGACTCACCATCGCCATCGCCAAAACCCTCGACCACCACTCCCCCGACAGCGACGACGAACGCGACCGACGCCACCACGACGCTCGCAGCTTCACCAGCTACACCAACGCCGACGGCATGGTCGTCATCCGAATCGTCATCCCACCCGCCAACGCCAAACCAATCC
>CALHTF010000089.1 GCA_938038815.1 uncultured Acidimicrobiales bacterium
CACCACACAATCCAGCGGTTCTAGACCCGCCCAACGTCACAGCTTGCGAAGTTGCGTGACCCGGGTGAGGTCGTCAGTATCGAACCCGTGACCAACCCCTTACCTCCCGGCCGCGTTCGACCCGACTCGCTCGTGACCGACGATCTGGAGCTGCTCCATACCCGCGAGTACGACACGCAGGTGTTCCTCAAAGGCGACGATCACCTCGTGGTCCGTGGCACGTTGCGCGACACGAAGCCCCCCGGCATGTACGTAAGCGACGACCCCGATCCGCTCGACATCCACGAGATGCATATGGAGCTGTTGATTGCGCTCGACGGTTTGGTGATCACTCAAGCGCAGAACCACATGGCGACCCACCCCAACGAAGATTGCCCGGCAATCGAAACCGCCTACGAAGCGTTGGTTGGCTTGTCGATCGCCCGCGGTTTCAACCGCAAGGTCCGCGAGTTGTTCGGCGGCCCCCGAGGCTGTGCGCATACGACCACGTTGCTTCAAGCGATGGCCCCCGCCGTGATGCAGTCGTTGTGGTCGGTCGAGGTGCTGAACCGTCGCAAGGCCGGTTGGCCGGTCGAGAGTCGCCCAGAGCGCGGCGAAGACCACCCCGGGTTCCGCACCAACCTCAATACGTGTCACATCTGGGACGAAGAGGGCGAACACGTCGTGAAGATCCGGTCCGGCGAAGCCCGCCGAGTCCCGATCCAAATTTCCCAACGCCTCAAAGAACTAGGCCGAGACGACACCACCTGGACCTAGTCGGGCCTACTCGGCTTTCGTCCGAGCCGTTGCTCCCGACCTTGCGGCGCTGAGTCGGTACTTCGAGCACAGCGCCGCTGCGGCTCAATGGGGATTGAGCTGCGCACGCACTTCGCGAGGCACCCGCGCTTGGCTCCGAACTCGACAGTCCGGGGCCTGAGTTACTGCACTCCGTGCAGGTCGTTCCGGGGCCCCGGCGGTCGAAGCCCTTACCGAGTTGCTGCGCAACTCGCGGGACCTGAGCTCCTAGAGGCTAAGGGTGCGAGCGGATATTCCTCCTCACTTGCACCGAAGACGGCAACTGGATGGCAGCCGGCTATGCGTAGCGAGGCATTGGGTGTGGACCCAGGCAACAGAAAGTGTCAGCGCTGGGACGAAGCCAACAGAAAGCGGCCAAAGAGCCCGGAGCTCGCGGAGGGCGAGGGGCGCCGGTGGCGGGACATAGCGAAGCGCGGGAGCGGAGGCTTGCCGGAGCGACCCAAGTGATCCGGCCCCGAACTAGAGAGCTCGGAGCCAACCGCGAAGTCAGAGAGGTGTGCCATGCCCAGAGCGACGAGCGCTGACAGCGGCGCTGTGACCGAAGTGCCGGCGGAGCGCGGCCACGTACCGACCAAGCCCCAGCATTCTGATTGCAGTTTGTCGGCTCACAGCCGATCAACTGCAAAAATTTCAGAAGCGGACAAAGAGCCCGGAGCTCGCGGAGGGCGAGGGGCGCAGGTTGGGGGACATAGATGCTCCTATGGGTTGTCAAGGGGTGGTTGGTGGCGGTTGAGGGTGCGCCAGATGGTTCGGGCGAGGCTGCGTTTGCAGATGCGTATGGCGTCTTTTTTGGTTTTGCCGCGGGCGACGGTTCGGGCGATGAACTCTTTGGTGGGTGGGTGGCTAGACATGCGTGACAACACGATGGTGTGTAAAGCGCTGTTGGCGTATCGATCACCGCCGCGGTTGAGGCGGTGATGTTGATGTAGCCCCGATGACATATCGATCGGCGACACGCCACAAAGCCCTGCGAATGCTGCTTCGCTGCCAATTCGGTGCGGGTTCGACCCGAACGTGATCAAGAGATCAGAAGCGACGCTGGGGCCAACGCCGTGCATGTCGATCAGCTCGGCCGGCGCGACCTGATTTAGTAACGCTTTCTGTCGGGCCTTGAGGATTTTGATTTCGTCTTCGAGCTGCAAAATCCGTTGCGCTAACGATTTCATCACCATCTTGGTCACCGTGATGTCATCGACCCCGTCACCGGGGCGCCACGCGGCAGCTTTACGAGTCATCATTGTTGCCGACAAGCCCTCAACCGATGCCCGGACCCGGTCTGGGGCGGTTACACGTAACGCGTGCAACTGATTAATGGCTTGGGTTCGGGACTGGTTCGCTGATCGCAGCCCGACCCGCACCACCCGTAGACCTTCAACTGGGCCGTTGTTACCTCGAGGCGCGCCATTGGCTTGGCCTGATAACACCATCCGGGCCGCCCCGATCGCGTCCGCTACATCAGATTTGCCGTTACGGCGACGGTCCTGGCGGTTCGCCCGGTTCACCTCAACACAAACCACCCCGCGGCTAGTCACGTGCCGGCACAAACTTGTCCCCCACGAACCAGTTCCCTCGATCCCGGCTTGTCCGATCGAGCCGAACGTCTCAGCCCAATCAACTAACGCCCGATTACCTCTCGGACTCGTCGGGAATTCTGCAGTGCCTAACACCCGGCCCACAGCGTCGAGCACTGCGGCAACATTGCTATCGCGATGGGTGTCCACTCCAACAGTGACATCACCCTCAACATTGTTTTCTGTAATGGTGGTCATAACCAGCCCTTTCATCGATGGGGTTGGCAGGCACCATCGGAGAGAGTGGACAACACTGTCACGGGGCTTCTAGACCAAGCTCCTATCAAGTCACGCTCGCCTCGACGATGCACGCCGAAACACATGTTCCCGGGGACTCGAACGGACGGATCTATATCAAGGCCCAAACACGGCCAGCGAAGCGCAGAGTCACGAACGAACCCCCGGGAACACCAACCACATCCTCACAGACGCAGCCAAACAAACCCTGACAGCGAAGCGCAGAGGGAGGGAGCTTGCGACCGAGCGACCAGAATTACAGCTCGTGTTTGGTGGTTTCGTAGACGGTTCTGATGGAGAAGTTGGAGCGGAGGCGGGCGACCGAGGGGAGGCGGGAGAGGTACTGCTTGTGGATGCGTTCGTAGTCGAACATGTCGGCTACGGCGAGGTGCAAGATGTAGTCGTATTCGCCGGCCATGAGGTGACACGACATGACTTCGGGGCAGTCGGCGACCGCTCGTTCGAATTCTTCGAGTTTGGCTTCGGCCTGGCTGTCGAGGCTGATTTCGACAAATACGTCGACGGGGCGGCCGATCTTGTGTTGGTCGACCAGCATGACAAAGCCGGCGATGACTCCGGCGTCTTCGAGACGGCGAACCCGTCGTAGACACGCCGACGGCGACAGACCCACCTTTTCGGCCACGTCGATGTTGGGCAGTCGCCCGTCGTCTTGCAGCAGATTCAGGATGGCCCGGTCGACGCTGTCGAGAGGTGATATTGCGCCTTGCTCACTCATACACAATAAGTGTGCGTGTTTTGATGGTGAAACGCAATCAGATTGCGATTATGGGTCGTTTGGCACGCATATTCGCAATCGGTGACTACCGTCACTTCTGTACCTTTGGAGCCATGATCATTGGTGTACCTGCAGAAATTAAAGACGCCGAACGCCGGGTTGGCCTGACGCCTAATAGCGTCCGCGAGGTCCACGATCGTGGCCACGACATCTACGTCGAAGCCGGTGCCGGACTCGGCTCGGGCTTCTCCGATGCCGAGTACGAATCGGCGGGTGCCAAGATGCTCGGAACCGCTGAAGAGGTGTTCGCCGAGGCCAACATGATCGTCAAGGTCAAGGAGCCTCAGGCAGTCGAGCGGGCCCGACTCACCCCGGACCACACACTCTTTACCTATCTGCACCTCGCACCCGACCCCGACCAAACCACCGACCTCATCAACAGCGGGTGCACGGCGGTCGCCTATGAGACCGTCACCGACCGCAACGGTCGCCTTCCACTTCTGGCCCCGATGTCGCAGGTCGCGGGCCGCATGGCGATTCAGGCCGGCGCCCACTACCTCGAAGCTCCTCAGGGCGGAGCCGGTGTTCTACTCGGCGGCGTGCCCGGCGTCGAGGCCGCAAAGGTTGTCGTGATCGGCGGCGGTGTCGTCGGGCGCAACGCAATCCAGATGGCCGTTGGCATGGGTGCCGACGTCACGGTACTCGACCGCGATCCAGCGGTACTCGAAGAACTCGACGCCCGTTACGGTCCGTCGCTGCGCACCCTCTACTCCACCGGTGCCATCCTCGACCAGTACGTCGTCGACGCCGACTTGGTGGTCGGCGCCGTGCTGATCCCGGGTGCAGCCGCTCCTAAGTTGGTGACCGCCGACATGATCAAGCGCATGCGCAAAGGTTCGGTCGTGGTCGACGTGGCCATCGATCAGGGCGGCTGCTTCGAAACCTCGAAGGCCACCACCCACTCCGACCCGGTGTACGTGGTCGACGATGTGGTTCACTACTGCGTCGCAAACATGCCTGGCGGGGTGCCGCGCACCTCAACCAGCGCCCTCAACAACGCGACTTTGCCCTTCACCTTGGCGCTGGCCGCCGACCCGAAGGGCGCCTTGCTCGCCAACGATCACCTGCTCGCCGGACTCAACGTTCACCGCGGCATGATCACCGACCACGCCGTGGCCGAGGCGCTTGGCCACGAGTACGTCGAGGCAACCAAGGCCCTCGAAACCGCATAAGCAACAGCGTTCCAAAGACAGGAAAGAACCTGGGGCTTTGCCTCAGGTTCTTTTCTTTTTGTAATTCTCCAGCACGAATAGCCGATGGGTCTCTAGCCCTATGTTGTTCTTTCGCTCAGCCCGCCTTTCGCTTGTCGTTTCCCTAGCGTGTCTTGCCCTGTTCGCCTCGGCGTGTACCTGGGAAAAGGCCGAATCGACGACCCCCGAAGCCTTGCCGTTCGCCGACGAAGAACCCGTCGTCGCCGAAGCGACTACCACCTCGACCACCACAATGGCGCCGGTTGGGTGTGTGGGGCGAGACTTCTCGGTGAACTACCCAAGTACCTGGTTCGCGTCAGAACGTGCTTCCTACGAGGACTGCTTCTGGTTTAGTTCGGCCCCGATCAGCGACCGATCGGACCCCGATTTCCGAGCCGACTACGTACCCGAAATCACCATCATCACCGAACGCCGATACGAAGATGCGCTGGGTCGGATTACCGGATTCGATGGCGACAAGTACGCACTCGTCGATTCCAACGCGACCAATGTCAACGGCTACCCCGCCACGATGTTCGATGTGCTCACTAAAGATGGCGACGCGACCGAGGCGAGCAGGTCTCGAATCGTGATCGTCGATATCGAAGGTGAGGCGATCACCATGCGCGCCACCGAAGCCACGGTGGCAATCGGCGGTGCGGGGGTCGACTACGACGAAACCCTCAACGCTCTCGAGATGATCCTCAACAGCCTGATCATTCCTCGCTAACCACCGGTTTCGGCGAGGTCGATTCGCATGTGGACTCGGGTGTTCCAGTCGAGTCCCTCGCGTTGTTGAGCTTTGGTCTCGGCCTGCATCGCTGGCGTCCACTCGGCTTCGGGTACCACGCCAAAGCCAAGCCGCTCGTACCACGGCTGGTTCCACGCCACATCGGATTGGGTCGACAACACCATCGACGGTTCGCCGTCGCGATAGGCCCGCTCGAACGCCGCATCCATCAACCGAGTCCCGGCCCCCAACCCTTGCACTTCGGGCGAGACCGCTACTTGTCCGACGCAGAGCTCGTCGCCGGTGCGGGTCAACACCAACCAACCGTGAACCTCGCCATCGACCTCGGCGACCCACAGGTGACCTCGCTCGATGGCGGCCGCGGCGTCGGCATCAGAGATCGTGCCGCTGCCGGCAAATTCGGGGTGGCCGGCTTCGACGAACTGCGCCTCGGTAGCCGCATCGATCGGCGCGAGGCGAGCAATGTCGACGCCCGTCGCCAGCCGGATCGTTACCTCAGGCAGTGAAACCACCGTCGACGATGAACTCTTGGCCCGTGCAGTACGACGCGTCTTCCGAGGCCAGGAACCGCACGAGTCGACCAACCTCGTCGGCCTCGGCGAGTCGGCCCAGCGGCACGGTGGTTTGGGGAATCACCTTCGACTCGTCGCCAAATTCCTCGTACATCGGTGTGTCGATGAGGCCCGGATGCACCGAGTTCACCCGCACCCCAAATGGGGCGAGATCCTTGGCGGCGGCCTTCGACATTCCTCGCACCGCCCACTTGGTGGCGCCGTAGGTGAAGGCCATCGAGGTTCCGGCCAACCCAGCGATCGACGAAATGTTGATAATGGATCCGGCCTGTTGTTCTCGCATGATCGGGGCGACTTCGCGCATCCCGAAAAACACGCCGTCCTGGTTGATCGCCATCATGTGACGCCAATCCTCGTCGGTGGTCTCTTCCAGTCGCTGGATTTGGAAGATGCCGGCGTTGTTCACCAGCACATCGATACGTCCGTGTTGTTCCATCACCGAGCCAACCACGTCGGCCCACTCTGACGACTGCGCAACATCGTGATGCAGGTAGCTGACCGACTCGCCGAGTTCTTCGGCCATTGCCTTGCCTTCGTCGTCGAGCACGTCGGTGATAACCACCTTGGCGCCCGCCTCGACAAACAAGGCGGCCTCGGCTGCTCCCTGGCCTCGGGCGCCGCCGGTGATGAGTGCAATCTTGCCGTCGAGTCGATTCATGGGATCCCCCTGCTAGCGGTATGGCTCGCTGCGATGCGGCGAGCGGTCCAACAGTACTGTTGGAGTCGGCCGCCACCGAAATACGTTGCAAACGGGCGCCGATGGAGCACAGATGAAACCGTTGATCGGCCTTCCAGGACGACGCAAAAAGGGATCCGAGATCGCAGGAAATCTCGAAGTTCTTACCGACTCCGACATCGACATCTACTACGCCGACTACGCCCGCGGGGTCGTCGACGCCGGCGGCATCCCGGTTCATCTCCCACTCGATGTCGACCCCGCCGACCTCGTCGATCGACTCGATGGGGTTTTGCTCACCGGTGGCTGCGATATCGAACCCGCTCGGTACGGCCAAGAGGTTGCGGGAGCGGTCGACACCAACGCCCAACGCGACGAGTACGAGTTGGCGCTTCTCGACGGGGCGATCGCCCTCGACCTGCCGACCATCGGGATCTGTCGAGGCCTGCAGGTGGTCAACGTGCACGCCGGCGGAACCCTGATTCAGGACGTGCCCGAACATGCGGTACTCGATCAACCGGTCGACAAGCTCACCCACGATGTGGTGTTTGAGCTCGGTACCAGAATTGGCGAACTCTACGGCGAACGGCAGTCGGTCAACTCCCTTCACCACCAGGCGATCGACGAAGTGGGCGACGGATTGGTCGTGGCCGGTCGGGCCGCCGACGGCGGGATCGAAGCGATCGAGAGCACGTCGAAGCCAATCCTGGCTGTCCAGTGGCACCCCGAGATGTTGTCGACCCGTCCCGGGGATCCCTTATTCTCATGGCTGATCGAAAAGGCGACCGCTCGCGCATCGGCGTGACCTCGCCCGCCTAGCTGAACCACACCAAACCGAAAGACCCCCAATGTCACTCGTCGAAGCAATCGCCGACCCCGCCCGCAAAGAGGCCCTCATGAACGGCGCCGTTCTGGCCCTGGAGGCCGAAGTCGCCTCCTTGTCGGGCATCAAAGGCAAAGCCATCAGCGCCGGTTATGCGGCGGTCACCAAGGTCAAGCCGCTATTCGTCCGGTACAACATCGAGCGCATGATGCCGATGGTCGCACCGGCGATCGATCAGCGACTGGCCGAAGGTCGAGCGGCGGGCGATGTCGATGGCTACTTCCGCGACAACGCCGGCCCAATCGCCGACGACCTGTTGGCGGTTACCGACCAACGGGCGGCCACGGCCAACAACGCAGCCGCGGTGAAGATCTACAACAAACTACGGTCGAGCGCGAAGGACCAAGTGATTGCGGCGATGCCCCGGGTATCGGCGCTCGCCCAAGCCCACGGCTAAGCGGGTTCGCCCGTACAGGCCGCTTGGTCGGCCACCACAGTCGCCCGGTCGCGGCTCGGCAACGTCGCCGGGATCGACGGGTCGCCGGTCAGCAACTGACCAAGGGCTGCATGTTTTGACGCGCCACCGATCAACCAAAGTTGGGCGGCCGCCCGGTCGAGCACCGGCCAGGTGAAGGTCATGCGTTTGCGTCCCTGGTACTCGCCGGTCGTGGCGACATCGGTGTCTTCGACGTGCAGGATCGGATCGCCGGGAATGAGCGACGCCGTGTGGCCATCGCTCCCCAAACCCAACTGCACTAGGTCGAGCACCGGCGGCGATCCGGCGACCGTCGCCAGAGACGCGGCGTACGCCGAGCAGGCGGCCACCAACTCGGTGTCCGAAACGGGCATCGGGTAGAAACCGCCCAACTCCACCGACGACAACAACGGCTGGAGCATCGCCAGGTTTCGATCCGGGTCGCCGGTTGGCGCGATACGTTCGTCGACCTGAAACAGGTGCACCCGCGGCCAGTCGATACTGGTCGTGCCTGCGAGTAACTCGAGCATCCGCCTGGGGGTCGAGCCGCCGCTTACCGCCAGCGTGAACGTCGGCTTGGATTCGAGGGTGCGGTCGGCAAACTCGGCGATGAGTTCTACGCCGCGCTGGGCAAGTGCCTCGCCGTCGGCAACCTTCTCAAGCTGCATCTAGGTGCAGTGCCCAATACTCGACCAGTCCCAGCAGGCGTCGCCCGGAAGAACTTCGTTGGCCTCGGTGGGCCCCCAACTGCCGCGTGGGTAGGTGATGACCGGATTCGGATGGTCGAGCAGTGGCTCGACGATGCGCCAGGCTTCGGTCACGCCGTCTTGGCGAGCGAACAGACGAGGGTCGCCGAGCAAGGCATCGTGCAGCAAGCGTTCGTAGGCATCGGGACCGTCGCCGCCGAGCGCCTCTTCGTAGTCGACCGAAAGCTCGACCGCCCGGCTCACCATCTCCGAACCAGGCACCTTGGCCTGTAGCGAGATGTTGATCGTGTCGTCGGGTTTCATCTGGAACCGCAAGGTGTTGGGTACCGGCTCGTGGTCTTCGTCGGCAAACAACAGGCGGGGTGGTGCCTTAAATTCGACCACCGCTTCGGTGAGGGTTTCGGCCATGCCTTTGCCCGCACGGATCAGGAACGGCACGCCGGCCCACCGGAACGAATCGATCTCAAAGCTCATCGCCACAAAGGTCTCGGTGTCGCTGCCGGGGGCAACGTCGTCCTCGTCGAGGTACCCCTCGTACTGGCCCCGGATCGCTTGGTCGGCCTCGATGGGTTTGATCGCTTTGAAGATCTTCACCTTCTCGTCGCGTAGCGCCGCGGCATCGTTGGAGGCCGGCGGTTCCATCGCGAGGAGGGCAACCATCTGCAGTAAGTGGTTCTGCACCACGTCGCGCACGGCGCCGACCGGGTCATAGAACCGACCCCGGCCTTCGATGCCAAACGACTCGGCCATGGTGATCCGCACGCTGCTGATGTAGTGGCGGTTCCAGATCGGCTCGAACAGCGCATTGGCGAACCGGAACACCAAGATGTTCTGCACCGGTTCTTTCCCCAGGAAGTGGTCGATCCGGTAGATCTGCTCTTCGCGCAGGTGCTTCTGCAAAATGTCGTTGAGTTCGACCGCCGAGTCGTAGTCGCGACCGAAGGGTTTTTCGACGACCACCCGGCCGCTTTCGGTCAGACCAGCAGCTGATAACCCCTCGACCACTTCGTCGAAGAGGCTCGGCGGGATAGCGAGAAACGAAACCGGAACCTGGGCGTCGCCCAACGCGACCTTGAGCCGCTCGAAGGTGTCGGGAGCGTTGTAGTCGCCGCGCACGTAGCTGAGCTGGCTACAGAGTTGCGTAATGATCGCCTCATCGCGACCCTCGAGGCTCTCGCGAGCTCGTTGGCAAAGGTCGGCATCGGTCCACTCGCTTCGAGCCACGCCGATGACCGGGATGTTGGCCAATGTGCCGTCGGCGACCAGTTCGTAAAGGGCACTGAACAGCTTCTTTCGGGCCAGGTCGCCGGTTATACCAAACATCACCAACGCATCAGCCAAAGGCGCCTCGCGGCCGCTCAACGTGGTGGCCATCAGTGGTCGTCCTTCTTCTCATGGTGGCCACCAAATTCTTTTCGCATGGCCGACACGCTCTTGTTCGAGAAGTCGTCGCGGCCTCGGCTGGCGAAGCGCGAGTACAACGAGGCGGTGATGACCGGCGCCGGTACCCCTTCTTCGATGGCGGCCAGCACCGTCCACCGGCCTTCGCCCGAATCGGAGACCCGACCCTCAAAGTTGTCGAGGTTTGGATCCTCGTGCAGTGCCTTCGCGGTGAGGTCGACCAACCACGAAGCGACAACACTGCCCCGTCGCCACACTTCGGTTACCGCCGGAATCGGGATGTCGAACGGGAAGTACTGCGGGTCGCGCAGCGGGGTGGTTTCGGCGTCGATCGGTCGATCTTCGCGGCCCATGCCGGCCTGTTCGAGAATGCCGAGTCCTTCAGCCAATGCGGCCATCATGCCGTACTCGATGCCGTTGTGAACCATCTTGACGAAGTGGCCCGAGCCGGCGATGCCGCAGTGGAGCCAGCCCTCTTCGCCCGGATGGGGGTCGCCTTCCATCCCGGGCGTGCGCTCGGCGGCGTCGATTCCGGGGGCAAGGGTTTTGAAGATCGGGGTCAGGCGTTCGACCGCCTCGGTGTCGCCGCCAATCATCAGGCTGTATCCCCGCTCGAGGCCAAACACTCCGCCGCTGGTCCCGCAGTCGACGTAGTGGATGTTGTCTTCGGCGAGAGCTTTCGCCCGGTCGATGTCGTCGCGGTAATACGAGTTACCGCCATCGATGATCGTGTCGCCAGCCGACAGCAGCGGTTTGAGTTCGTCGATCACGCCGTCGACATAGGCGGCGGGCACCATGATCCAAAGATTGCGGGGTGCCTCCATGGCCTCGACCAACGAGGCGAGGTCGGCGGCGCCGGTTGCGCCTTCGGCCTGCATTTCGGCGACCGACTCCGGGTTGACGTCGTAGGCGAAACACTCGTGGCCACCAGCCATGAGTCGGCGCACCATGTTGGCGCCCATTCGTCCGAGACCGATCATTGCGAGCTGCATAAGGGGGACCTATCCGTGGGGTTGTTGACGACAATCATTGCCCATCGGCATCGGCTACCGGCGCTATAGCGGCCAACATTCTGCGCCCGACCGACCGGGCGGTAGGATCGGTGCGATGCCGGTCAGAAACCTCGCCGAAACCCAAGCCTTCTTTGGCCAACGCGCCGCCGGATGGGAAGACCGGTTCCCCGACGACGACCCACTCTTTGGGGTGGCAGTCGATGCGCTCGACCTCACGAACGACGCCTGGGTGCTCGATGCGGGGTGCGGCTCGGGGCGGGCGTTACCGATCATGGCGAACCGGGTGGGCCCCAACGGTCGAGTGGTTGGGTTCGATGCCACACCCGAAATGGTCGACGAAGCTCGGCGCCTCGGACGCGGCGGCTCGGCCGCCTTGTTTGTGGGCGATGTCGCCAATCCGGGCCTGCCCGCCGCGTCGTTCGACGCCATCTTGGCCGCCGGATTACTCCCGCACCTCCCCGACCCGTCGATGGTGCTGCTCGAGTTCGCTCGACTCGCAAAACCCGGAGCCCGGCTCGCTATCTTTCATCCGGTCGACCGGCGCGACCTTGCCGCCCGGCACGGCGACGACCCCGAGCAAAGTGTGATCGCGCCCCCGCTGCTCACCACACTGGTTGCCTCATTGCCCTGGGAGCTCGAGTCGATCCACGACGCCAACTACTACCTGGCCGTCGCCCGGTTCACTGGCTGAAAAGCCAACCGGTGTGAACTGATGGATTGCTCGCCGAATCCGCCGATAGAAAGACGTTCGCCGATGCTCTCCCAGGTCAGACTGGGTGAGCGGGTTAGGTTTGGCTTATGTCGCAGGACAATCAAATGCGGGTTCTCTGGGCGGTTCGAATCGCCTTGGTGGTGGCGGTCGCGTTTAGCGTCGCCTTCCCCAACCTTCCCCAATTCGAAGGCAAGGGCATGGCCTTTCGGGCGCCGTTCTACCTGTTACCCCTCATCGTCGTGCCGTTGGTGTGGCGCAAGCTTGGGTCGCACGGCGACTACCCGTATTTGGTCGACGCATTGGTGATCGCCCCCTTTCTGGCCGACACCTTGGGCAACGCGCTCAACTTCTATAACAACTTTGAACAGACCGACGACGTGCTGCACTTCTTTAACTGGGTGTTGCTCATCGGCGGGGTGACGCTGGCGCTGGCTCGGTTGGGTATCGGCAAGCTCAACGCCTGGGCGCTCGGCTGGGGCTTGGGCGGGCTGGCGATTATCTGGTGGGAAGCGGCGGAATTCATCGTGCAGGAACTCGGAACCGCCGGGCTCGGCCTTACCTATGAGGACACGGTGGGCGACCTGTTGTTGTCGAGTACCGGTGGTGCGGTTGGGGCCTTCATCATCACCCGGTTCTTCTGGCCCGATCGCTCGGCGACCCCAGCCACGTAGCGCAGCTACCCTAAATCCGTTTCATGGCATTTGGATATATTTCGGCCTTCCTTGCACCTTCAACACTGATTGCTTTTGCGCTCGTTGCCGTTGGAGGTCCTCATGCGCCGAACCCGTTCTTCACTGCCTCGTGTTGTGTGTCTGGGCATCGTTTTTGCGATGCTGTCGACGCTGCTCACCACCACTTTGTCGGCAGTAATCGTGGCGCCGGCGGCCGCCGACGACGATCAAGTCTTGTACCTCACCTTTGGAAACGGGCCCGTTCGCACCCATACCGCCGCAGCGCTCGCGCTGCTCGACGACTACGACGCCAAAGCAACCTTCTTCCCGGTGGGGCTTCGGGTCGAGCAGAACCCCGGCTTGCTAAGCGACGTTGCTGAAGCGGGCCACCGAATCGGCAACGCCACGATGACCTACGCGAACTTTGGTCGCCTGACCGACGACGAAGTGCGAAGCGAACTCCAGCTGGCGACCGCCGCAATCATCGCCGCATCTGGCCAAACCCCAACGTGTGTCCGACCCCCCGACGGCAACCTCGACAACCGCATGCGTCGCCTGGCCACCGAAGACGGCCTTGCTCCGGTGCTTTGGGACATCGGCGGAAGCGACTACGGCGCCCAGAACCCTCAGTCGGTTTTCGATCGGATCAGCGCTGCTCAGTCCGGTGACACGATCCTGCTTCACGACGCGGCGGGTGCAAACAGCATTGCCGCCGCCGAACTGGTGCTCGAGTACTTCACCGAACGCGGCTTCTCGTTCGAGACCCTGCCCGAGTGCCGGGCCGGAGCAACCCCACCACCAGTGCCACCCGAACCAGAACCCCCCGCCCCCCAACCGCCAGCACCGCAGCCGCCGGCGCCGGCGCCCCAACCACCGAACCCGCAACCACCCGCGCCGCAGCCGCCAAACCCCCAGCCACCGGCGCCCCAGCCACCGACTCCCCCAATCGGCCCCGAAGCCATCACGGTGCGGGCCAAGGGCGACACCGGAACCGAGCGAATCGAGCTGCGACTCAACTCGGCCACGGTCGCCTCGTTCGACCTCAGCCGAAACTTCGCCAACTACACCTTCGAACCCGACAGTTTGATCCGCATCGACCGACTCCGAGTTCATTTCGTCAACAACGACCAGGTGCCCGAAGGCGACCGTAACGTCGAGATCGACTTCGTCGCCGTAAACCAACGGACCTTCCAAACCGAAGACCCATCGGTCGAGTCGGTCGGTTCGTACACCAGGGGCGACGGTTGCCGCCGCGGCAACAAGCAACAACAGCGCCTCGCCTGCAGCGGTTGGTTCGACTACGTCATGCCGCCAGGAATCTCGATTGGCGAAGGCGAACCACAGCCCCTCGCTCCGCAGCCTCCCGTACCGCCGACTCCCCCAGGCGAGCCAGCCATCGTGGTGCGCGCCAAAGGCGACCTCGGCAGCGAACGCATTCGCCTAACCGTCAACGGCAACGCGGTCGCAACCTGGGATCTGTCGAAGGGATATCGCAACCTGCCGTGGTCGCCCGGATCCGAACTCGCCCTCGAATCGGTTCGGGTCAGCTTCATCAACGATGCCCGGGTCGACGCCCAAGACCGTAACGTCGACATCGACCACATCGTGATCAACGGTGTGGTGTTCGAGTCCGAAGCCGCTTCGGTTGAATCGAAAGGTTCGTGGACCGCCGGAACCGGTTGCGCTCAGGGCTTCAAGCAACGCCAACGCATTGGTTGCAAAGGCTGGTTCGAGTACGAAATTCCGGACGGAACCGTGATCGGCTAACTCAGGCGTCGACGAGTTCAGCCCGCCGGGGCGCCTCGTCGTCGCGCCTGGTTGTCGACGCCGTCACCGCACTTACACCGACGAACATCAGCCCAAGTCCGATCACCGCTAACAGCCCGAACGCGAACTGAACATCGGAGTCGAACACGCTGAACGACTGGGTAACCCGACCGTCGGGTCCGGCGCCGGTTTTCACCAGCACGGCGTCGTATTCGCCACAACACGTCTTCGAGCGCACACCCTTCCCGGACCACTCGCCCGTGCCAAAGCTGTCGATCGCAAAGTCGTCGCCCAACGCCTCGATCGCCTCGTCGACGGTAACGCCCGGTGGGTAGGCGCGGGTGGCCAACTCGAAGTCGGACTTCCACAACGCCGACACCCGGTGACGGTCTTCGTCGAACTCGATGCCGTCGATCGCTGGCGCTTCGGTCAACACTTCGCCGGTGAGCGAGGCCACCGACCAGATCGGATACACGACGATAAGGAGCCCGGCGGCAGCCATCAGAGCACCGAGAATCGGTAGAACACGCCTCATGAATCATCACGGTACCACGAGGTCCCCAGGCCGAACCAGAAACCTATCCGGTCACCCGCTCGAGAAAGTTGGCGACCGCGTCGGTGAAAACATCGTTCTTGTCGCCCGCCACCATGTGGCTCGCATCGGAAACATCGACAAACTCGACCTTGGGGAATCGGGCCAGGAAGGCTTGGGCACCCGACTCGCTCACGATGTCGCTCAGCTTGCCACGAACCAACTGCATCGGTACCGCAATGTCGGCCACCGCCTGGTGGAGCAGAACCGGATGGTAAAAGTCGCTCGCCGGTTCGTCGTCGGTCGAGCCGTCGCCATCGAATGCTGGCTTCAAGAATGCCGGGTCCCAATGCCAGCGCCATCGTCCGTCGTCGCCCTGGCGCAGGTTCTTGCGCAAGCCATCGGAGTCGACGGTGCGGGTGCGGTGCGGGCTGTACGCCGCCACGGCCTCGGCGGCTTCTTCGAGGCTGGCGAACCCCGCTTCGAGCCGGTCGAACATGAACGCCTTGATTCGGTCGACACCCTGGCGATCCATCTCCGGGATGATGTCGACCAGCACCACCGACGAGAACGTGCCCGGGGCAAGGTTGCCTTCGAGCAGCATCGACGTGAGCCCACCCAATGACGCACCCACGACCGCCGGCGGCGAAGCGAATTCGCGAGCCACGATCCGAGCGTCTTCAGCAAAGCGGTTGAGGCGGTAGTCGCCGCCGGTGATCCAGTCGCTTTCGCCGTGACCGCGATGGTCGAGGGTCAGGGTTCGAAAGCCTCGGTCGGCCAGCGATTCGGCCGATCCGCCCCAGCTGTGGCGGGTCTGGCCACCACCGTGCAAAAACAGCACTCCTGGGCCGCGGGTCGGGCCTCGCCAATCGCCGACGAGTCGATTGTCGTCGGCCCCGCGAAACGTTGTGGTCGTCAACTTGTTTTCACCCATACGCACGACTTGTCTATCGTTTGCGCGTGGCCAGACCCAAAGACATCGGTGTGATCGATCTCATGATTGGATTCCCGTCGGCCGGGCGACGCGACGCCTACCACTTCCCCGGTCTGAAGGACTCGGGCAGCAAATCGATGACCATGCCGGCGGAGTACATGTTTGGCGACGTGCCCGACGATGTTGGCGAGGCCGAGACGGCGATCGCCTCCACTATCGAGGCCATGGACACCCACGGTGTCGACCAGGGTTTGTTTTCGTTGAACGAGGTGTCGGTGCATGCCCACTCGCTTCACCCCGACCGGGTGCGGTTCGTGGCCGAGTTCGACCCACACAAGGGAACCGTCGAGCTCCAACGACTACGCGACCTTCATGCGGCGCACGACCTCTCGGCGATCAGCGTCTTTCAGTCGGGGTTGTTCCCGCAGCGTTCGATCGCCGATCCGGCGATGTATCCCTTTCACGCGCTGGCCGTCGACCTCGATGTGCCGCTGATGGCCAACGCTGGAGTAGCGGGGCCGCGGTTCCCGAGCGAGGTACAACACGTTCGCCATGTCGACGACGTGTGTTACGACTTTCCCGATCTTCGCCTGGTGATGCGCCACGGCGGCGAACCCTGGCAAGCCTTGGCCGTGAAGTTGATGCTGAAGTGGCCAAACCTGGGGTACGCCACCTCGGCGTTTGCCCCCAAGCACTATCCGGCCGAGCTCATCGACTTCGCCAACACCCGAGGCGCCGACCAGGTGATGTACGCCGGGTACTTTCCGATGGGCCTCGAGCTGTCGCGCATCTTTTCCGAGCTCGACGCCGTTGCGTTCCGCGACGAAACCTGGCCCAAGTTCTTGCGCACCAATGCCGAGCGCATCTTCAAGCTGTAGCGGCCCCTACCGTAAAGGCGTGACCCAACCCGTCGTCGTCGCTATCTCCCAACTACCAACCAGCAGTTCGGCCGTTGCCGCCCTGGTCGACCGGTTGTGGGTTCTTGGCACGACCGGCGTCGAAGAGCGCACCGACGAACTCATTGCCGGGTTTGATTCGCTAGCCGCCGCCGACGCGGCGATCGCTGCCCTGCCCACCGACCTAGCGTGTTCGGTCGGCGAGGTTGCGCCCCTCTCCAGCTGGCAGACCTTTGCCGAGGTAACCGTCGAGGGGCGCTTTGTGATCCGACCTCCGTGGCTCGAGGCGCCCGTCGACCAACCCGTCGATGCGATCGAACTCGTCATCGACCCCGGAGCAACGTTCGGCCACGGAGGTCACCCGTCGACCCGTTTGGCGCTGCGCGCCCTGGCCGACCACGTGCGCCCAGGCGACACGGTGCTCGATGTGGGGTGCGGATCGGGAGTGCTGGCCATCGCCGCCGCCCGACTCGGCACCACGGTGAAGACGTTCGATATCGATCCAGCAGCCACCGCCTGCACCCTGGCCAATGCCGAAACCAACCGCACCACGATCGACGCCTCAACGATGGAGATCGCCGCCCTCGACCCGACGAACTCGTGGGATGTGGTGATCGCCAACATGCCTCGGCCGCTGTTGGTCGAACACGCCGAGGCCTTGCTGACGGCCACGGGCCGAACCCTGATCATCGCCGGCATGCTCGACGATCAGATCGTTGCGACGTTGCGCGGCGACCGGATCACCCACGACGGCTGGGGATGCGACATCATCGACCGGACAGCCCTATGAACCAGACGTTTGACTTCGACTCGCTTGCCCGCCTGTTCGCCACCCACGGATCGGGCCATTACGACGAGCTGGTCACCCTGACCCAACACATGCTGCAGGCTGCCGACTCGGCACGGCAGGCGGGCGCCGACGACGAGCTGGTAGTCGCTGCGCTGCTCCACGACGTTGGTTATCTCCTCTTGGCCGAGAATGGCGACGCCGCCGCGTTTCGCGACCACGACCTCGGGCACGAGCACCTGGGCGAGAACTATCTGCGCCCGCTGTTTGGCGACCGGGTGGCGACGGTTGCTGGCTTACACGTCGACGCCAAGCGTTTCCTGTGTGCCGTCGACCCGGCCTACTACGAGCAGCTCTCGCCGGCGTCGGTCAACACCCTGCGCCTCCAAGGGGGCCCGTTCACCAAGGAACAAGCAGCCGAGTTCATCGGCGGCCCTCACGCCCACGACGCGCTGGCCCTGCGTCGTTGGGACGAAGCCGCCAAAGACGCCAACCGAGTCACCCCAACCCTGGCCGACTACCAGCCCCTCCTCCAACGCCTCGCCAACTGACTCAGAGTCACGGGACAACGCACCACGACTCAGAGTCAGGGTTTGGTTAGTCGCCTTCTTGTTGGACGCCGAACTGGTCGACGTAGGCGGCGGTGCGCTTGCGGAAGGCGGCCCGGTCAATACCGAAGTCCTCGATTGCGTACTTCACCCGGCCGTACTTGCCCCGCGGGT
>CALHTF010000090.1 GCA_938038815.1 uncultured Acidimicrobiales bacterium
GACTCGATGATCGCCTCGCTGTGGAGGTACATCTCCGAGCTGGTGGTGGTTCCTCCGAGCAGCATCTCGGCCGACCCAAGGGTCATGCCCCAGCGGGCATCGTCGGTGGTCATCTGACCCTCACGCGGCCACACACCATCGGTGAGCCACGTTTGCAGCGGCAGGCCGTCGCCCGCCGACCGAACGAGGGTCATCGGGGTATGGCAGTGGGCGTTGACCAGACCAGGCATCAGGAGGCCGCCGACGGTCTCGACCTGTGCGGGAGCCTCGGGCAGCGAGTCGACCGATCCGACGCCACAGATCCGACCGGCTTCGTCGATATCGACGGCCCCGCCCACAATCACGGTGTTGTCGGCGTCTGCGCACACGACAACGTCTGCGATCAGGCGGCGTGCTGCGGTCATAGGGTTTCTCCGTTGGTGAAGCGCACGACCCGGGTTTCGGTGACTAGGGCGGTGATCAGTTCGACCGGTGTTACGTCGAATGCGGGATTCATGGCGTTGGTTTCTGGAGGCGCCACCGGGGTGTCTCGTACCGAGATGACTTCGGCGGGGCCGCGGTCTTCGATCTCGATGTCGGCGCCCGACGCGGTCGTCATGTCGATGGTCGATTCTGGAGCGACGACGATGAACGGAATGCCGGCATGTTGACAGGCGAGGGCGAGCGAGAAGCTGCCGATCTTGTTAGCGGTGTCGCCGTTGGCCGCAACTCGGTCGGCGCCGATCAGCACCACGTCGGCGGCACCGCGGGCGAGCAGGAACGGTCCAGCCGAGTCGACGATGAGCCGGTGCGGTGCGCCCATGCGCTCGAGTTCCCAGGTGGTCAGCCGGCCGCCCTGAAGAAGTGGCCGGGTTTCGAGCGGGATTGCCTCGGTGAGCACGCCGCGTTCGTGCAGGGTTTGGATAACGGCGAGGGCGGTGCCGCGCGCCACGGTGGCGAGACCGCCGGTGTTGCAGATCGTCATGGCGTTGACCGCATCTTTGCCGGCCAGCTCCAGAACCAGATCGGCCCCCAAGTCGCCCATGGCAACCGAGGCAGCGAGTTCTTCCTCGGCGATGGCGTGGGCCTCGGCCTCGGCGGCGGCCGCATCGGTGCGGGCGATCGGGGTCACTCGGTCGACCATCACCGCAAGGTTGACCGCCGTCGGGCGAGCCTCCCGGATAGCGGCAACCGAGGCATCGAACGCTGACGTCTCGGTGGCCGGGTCGTGCAGGCGGGCGGCCATGGCGACGCCGTACGCTCCGGCGATACCGATGGCCGGTGCGCCACGAACCGACAAGCGTTTGATCGCCCCCACCAGCTCGGCGACCGTGTCGATCGTCAGCCATGACTCGGTTTGGGGCAGCTTGGTTTGATCGATCATCGTGATCACGCCGTCGGCGTAGGTGAGGGTGCGCTGGTCCTTTCCTATGGCCATCACGAGCTCCCGTAGCCGGCGCCGGCGTTCATCTTGGTCAGTACTTCGTCCATCTGTTCTTTGGTTAGTTCGACTGGCTCGCCGATCGCTAATGCCGCCAGGTATTGGGCGGCGAGGACTTCGACCTCGACGGCGATGTCGAGGGCTTGGCTGAGGTCGCGCCCGACGGCGATCACCCCGTGGTTGGCCAGCAGACAGGCCTTGCGGCCGACCAGCGCCTCGACGGCGTTGGCCGAAAGTTCGGCGCTGCCGAACGTGGCGTACGGAGCGCACCGAATGTCGGTACCGCCCGCCACACCCACCATGTAGTGGAACGGACCGATGCCTCGGCCATGGGTTGCGAGCGCAGTTGCGTTGACCGGGTGGGCGTGCACCACGGCGTTCACGTCGTCGCGGGCGGCAAGAATGTCGGCGTGGAAGCGCCACTCCGACGACGGGCGGCGATCGTTGGTCGATTCCCAGTCGCCGTCGAGGGTCATCGCCACGATGTCGTCGGCGGCGAGTTGGTCGTAGGCAACGCTCGATGGGGTGACCAACATGCCCGCCTTGGTCCGCACCGACACATTGCCCGACATGCCGTTGTTGATGCCACGGTCGTTCATGGCCAAGGCGGTCTTGATGACCTCTTTGGCCAATGCCTTTGTCATTTGGGGCTCACCATGAGGGTCAAGGCTACGCGGGTGGCCAGCGAAATCGTTAGTCCAACAAATCACGAGGCGCTCCTGGGAAAGCGCTGTCAGACGGAGCTCTAACCGAGTGCTAGGCGGAGCAAGCCAATGGCGGAGATGGCGAGCAACAACAGCAGGGTCACCCGTTTGAACGACTCGACCGATGCACCGTCGAAGGCGCGGGACCCAACCATTACGCCGACGACCATCAGCGGGATGGCGAACAGGATCCGCCACGCATACACGGCGTCGAGTTCATCTCTCCACAGAAGAAGGCCGAGCACGGCGATGTCGCTGGCGAAGAAGTACGCAACGAGGGTGCCACGAAGTTCGGCCGGTGCGATCTGAAGGGCGGTCATGGCGAGAACCAGCACTAGGCCCGACATTGCGGTTGCTCCGTTGACCACTCCCGCGAGTACCCCCACCATGAAGAAGATCGACAACGAGGCCGGAATCGCCACCGTCTTGCCGGCGAGTAGACCCAACGTAAGGACAGCCAGCGTGACGAACGTGATCGCTCGAAGCGGGTCGGCGTCGACCGTCGTCAAGATAAGAACTCCCACCGGGTTGCCCACGATCGCGGCAGCGACCAAAACCCCGAGCCGTCGCCAATCGATGTCGTCCCAAACACTTGCTCCCTGCACGATGCTGGCCAGAACCTCGAGCCCGATTGCCAGAGGGACGGCCTCGAGTGGATCGATGAAGAAGGCGAGGCCGGCGACCAGCACGGCGGAGAAGCCGAATCCGGAGTATCCCCGAACGACCGACGCGAGGAACAGCACGACCGCTGCACCAAAAACTTCGAGGCCTCCGAAGTCGAGCAGCTCGACCACGTTATGGCGTTGGGTCGAGGGCGCTGATGGCTTCGACGAACCGGTCGATCTCGGTTTCGGTGTTGTAATAGTGCGGCGAGGCTCGAAAGATCGTCGGGAGCTTTCGAGTGGTGGCGTCGATCAGCGTGCTGGCCGGATCGGACGCCCCGATGTTGATGTGTTGTGCTCGAAGTAGGTCGACCACGGCTCGGGGTTCGTGGCCCTCTAAAGTGAACGTGGCGATGGCGCAGCGCTGCGAACCGAGATCGCGAATCTCGGCGCCCGGAAGCGCTGCCACCTGGTCGCGCAGGTAGTCGGTGAGTGCCCAGGCTCGCTCCTGGATTGCATCGAGCCCGAGTTCGAGGGCGTACGCACATGCCACGTCGAGACCGGCGCGCAACGCGTACGAGTTTTCCCAGTTTTCGAAGCGGCGAGCGTCGGGCCGAAGTTCGTAGGTGTCGGGGGTGGTCCACTCGGCGCCGAAGTGATCGAGCATCGCTGGCTCGATGTTTCCGAGCATTGTGGAACTGACATAGAGGAAGCCGGTGCCACGCGGGCCGCGCAGAAACTTACGGCCGGTCGCCGAAAGGAAGTCGCAACCCAACGTTTCAACGTCGACCGGCATCTGGCCCACCGCTTGGCACGCGTCGAGCAGAAACGGGATGCCGTGCTGACGGGCGAGGGCGCCGATCCCGGCTGCCGGGTTCACCAGGCCACCGTTGGTCGGTATCCACGTGGTGGCGATGAGCTTCACCCGGTCGTCGATCATCGAGGCCAGCGCATCGAGGTCGAGGGCGCCGGTTGGGTCGTTGGGCACGACGTCGATCACGATGCCGTCGGTCTTTGCGCGTTGCAGAAACGCCACGTAATTAGCGCCGTACTCCGAGACTGCGGTGAGCACCCGGTCGCCGGGCTCGAACTTGAGCGCGTAGAACGCCGACATCCAAGCGACCGTTGCGTTCTCGACCACCGCGATCTCGGTCGGCTTGGCGTTGACCAGCCGAGCCACCGAGCAATAGACACCATCGAGTTCGGTGCCGCGGGCGGCGGCCGCTTCGTACCCACCGATCTGGGCTTCGAGCTCGTGATGGGCGTGCACAGCATCGACCACCCGCTGGGGCATAAGAGCTGCACCAGCGGCGCCGAGATGCAGGACGTGGTCGACGCCCGGGGTCTCGGAACGGATCTGGTCGATGTCGAGCGGAGTAGGCATCTCGGTAGCGTACGACACGCCGGTAACGTGGCCCTATGAAAGCTCTGCGAGTAGCGCTCGTGCTGGCGACCCTCGCTACCGGCTGTGTATCGGGCGACGAGCTACGCCCCCGCTCGATCGCCGTGAGCTCCTACGAAAACAAGGTGTACGGCGCGTGGATGGCCACCATGGTCGCCAACCAGTCGGGCCTCGACCTGCAGGGAATCTGGATCGACGAGGCAGGCGACGACGGCGAGTTTTCGCTCGAGTTCCCCGACCAGTGGTCGACCGACGACGACACCCACGTCGAATGGCTCGACCTGCACATCCTCGAAACCCACGGTCTCGACCCAACCCCCGAACAGATCCGCGACGAGTGGGTCGACCACCTCAACAACGACATTTGGGTGTCGGCCCGACGGGCCCGCGACCTGATGGACGAGGGGTTCGTGCCGCCCGATACCGGCAGCGCCGAGAACAACCCTGAAGGGGTGTGGTCGATCGGGGCGCAGCTCACCACCGAGTTGTTTGGCCTCATGGCGCCGGGCCTGCCCGACACGGCCCGAGCCGAGGCAATCCGTTTTGGGCGGGTGACGAACAGCGGGCTGGCGGTCGACGTGGCTGGGTTCTACGCCCACTTGTACTCCGAAGCGTTCTTTCAATCCGACATCGATTGGTTGTTCGACCGGGCCTTGTTGGCCGAACCCGAAGGCTCCGAGGTTGCCGTGATCGTCGAGACGGTTCGTCAGTGGCATCGCGAGCACCGAGACGACTGGCGAGTGACCCGCCGGCTTATCCGAGACCGGTACGACGTCGACCCCGAATGGTGGGCGAGCAAGGTCAACTTTGCGGCCACGATCATGGCGTTGCTTTATGGCGAAGGCGATATGGAAGCCACGCTCGAACTTGCCGGTCTGGCTGGCTGGGATGCCGACAACAACATGACCAGCGCCGCCGGTCTGCTCGGGGTGATCAGCGGATTCGACGGCTTGCCCGACCGTTTCCAGAACGCAACCGACGTGTACTTCAACCAAGATCTCACCGGCGATCTCCCGCAGTTCGACACGGTCAGCAACATCTCGGCCCGAACCTCGGCACTCGGCGCACAGGTGCTCGGCGAGCAAGGCGTTGAGGTACGCAACGGACGCTACAAAATTCCTGCCACCTGACGACCCGTCAGATTGTCGATTGTGGCAGCACCCGAACTATCTTTCAGATAGCCAGAACGGCGGCAAGGGGGATGGGTGAACACAACGTCAGGGGACGGAACCGACAACGCTGAGTCGTCGGGTCCATCATCGGTTGCCGCACTCACCCAAACGGTTCTCGACGAAGAAGCAGCCCGCCAGGCGGCCCAGGCCGCCAAAGACGAAGCCATGTTGTTCCCCGACGAACTTCTTCCGGGGGTCGGCGGCGAAACCATGACCCTCAAAGAGGGTGTGGCTAAGGGCGGCAAGTTCACGTTCGCCACCTTGTTGTTGCTCAACCTGCTCGACGAATTCCACACCGGAGCGTTTGAGGTTCTTGGCCCCGAGGTGCAAAAGCACTGGGACCTCTCCGATGGCGAGGTCGGCATGATCCAGTTCGGCCTCGTCGCCGGTCTGATGCTTGGTATTGCGCCGTGGGGTTACCTGGCCGACCGAGTGAAACGCGGCCCACTCATCGCGGTCGCCACCCTGATCTTTACCGTCTTCACCGTGCTGTCGGGCTTTGCCGCCTCGGCATTCATGTTGTTCTTTACGCTGTTCTTTGGCGCATTTGGCAAGGCGAATACCCAGTCGGCGCACCCGTCGCTTATCGCCGACACCTACCCGTTGGCCGTACGGGGCCGCATCCTGTCGACCAACACGCTGTCGGCCCAAGTGTTGCGGGGCATCTCTCCGGCGATCGTCGGTGTTATCGCCGCGGCCGCCACTTGGCGACTGCCGTATCTGCTGATGGCGTTGCCCGTCGGGTTCGCCGCGTTTCTTGCGTTCAAATTGCCCGAACCGGTCCGGGGCCAGTGGGAAAAGGACGATGTCCTCGGCCAGATCATCAAAGAGGACAACCCGGCCCCGATCTCGTTCGAAGCGGCATCGCAACGACTCTGGAAGATCAAAACCTTCCGCGGCGTGGTAACGGCCTTCGCCGCGATGGGCTTCGGGCTGTTCGTCATGCCCGCCTACCGAGGATTGTTCCTCGAAGAGGAGCTCGGCCTCGACGTTGCCGAGCGGGGCTACGTGCTCGCCCTCATGTACTTGCCGATCGTGTTCTTTGTTCCCTTCGTCGGGAAGTTCTTCGACGAGCGGTACCGGATCGATCCGGCCAAAGCGGTCGCCACCGTTGGCTTCTTGCTGCTGCCGATCGCCGTGCTGTTGCCGATCCAGTTCTCGTTCGACGGCGTTGTTGGGTTCGTGCTGTTTGGCGCCGTGGTGCAGACCCTCATGGGCATTGCGTTCTCGATGGTCGGCCCCATCGTGCAAGCCGTGGTGCCGTTCCGATTACGAGGGCAAGGCTCGGCGGTTGCGGCGCTATTTATCTTCTTGGTCGGCGGCGTCATGGGCAACATGGCCGCCGCTGTCGTGGTGGGGGAGCTGGGCGAACGGGCAACCATCGTTGCGTTTATGTGCCCGGCGATTCTGATCGGATCGTTGCACCTCATCAACACCAGTCGTCACATCCGCCACGACCTCTCACTCGTGGTCTCTGAGCTCCGAGAAGAGATGGCCGAGAACGAACGCCAGGCTGACTCCGACGCCAGCACCCCGGTGATCCAAGTCAACGAAATCGACTTCGCCTATGGCCAGGTGCAGGTGTTGTTCGATGTGGCCTTCGAGGTTCACAAAGGCGAAGTGTTGGCGCTGCTCGGCACCAACGGCGCCGGTAAGTCGACCATCCTCAAAGTGATCAGTGGGCTCGCCACTCCCGAACGGGGCGTCGTCCGCCTCAACGGTCAAACCATCACGTTCACCTCGCCTGAGCAACGCACCCAGCTCGGCATCCACATGCTGCTCGGCGGCAAGGGCGTGTTTGGGTCGATGACCGTTCACCAGAACCTGGTGATGGGTGCCTACCAGTACCGCGACGACCCCGACGACGTGAAGGCCCGAATCGACCGGGTGCTCGAGCTGTTCCCTGATCTGGCTGGCCGACAAGACCAACTCGCCGGATCGATGTCGGGCGGCCAGCAACAGATGCTCGCCCTCGCCCGCACGCTGTTGCACGACCCCGAAGTGCTGATCATCGACGAACTCTCGCTCGGCCTCGCCCCCGTGGTGGTCGAGAGCCTGCTGGTTATCATCGAAGACCTCAAGGCCCGCGGCATGACGATGATCATCGTCGAACAGTCGCTCAACGTGGCCCTCGCCATCGCCGACCGAGCCGTGTTCCTCGAGAAGGGCCGAGTGCGCTTTGAAGGCGACGCTCAAGAGCTCGCCGAACGCGACGATCTTGCCCGAGCCGTCTTCCTAGGCGCTGAGGGCGGCTGATGCTCGCTACCTGGATTACTTCTCAGCTGGTGTTCGACGGCGTGGTGACCGGCATGGTCATCGGCCTGCTCGCCATGGGCATCGTGCTCATCTACCGCTCGACCAAGGTCATCAACTTTGCCGTGGTGAGCCTCGGCATTCCGTCGTCGTCGCTGTTGGCGCTGATGGTGTTCAACTACGGCTTCCCGTTCTGGCCGGCGCTCACCATTGCGCTCATCGTCGGCACCCTGCTCGGCGCGATGATGGAGCTTGCCGTCATCCGCCGGTTGTTCTCGGCGCCGCGCGTTGTGGTGCTCGTGGCCACCATCGGCATCAGCCAGCTACTCATCTTCATCCCGTTCCAGTACCCCAACATCGACGCCAGCCCGTCGTCGCGTTATCCGGCGGCGTTCACCAACTTGTGGGAAGACGTCGGGCCGCTGCGCCAAGTAACCGCCCAGCAGATCACCATCTTGGTGATCGTTCCGCTGATCTCGCTGCTGCTCGCCTGGTTCCTCAACAAGACCACCTTCGGCCAAACCGTCGCCGCGTCGGCCGACAACCCCGATCTGGCTCGGCTGTCGGGCATTAGCCCCAAGGTCGTCTCGACCGTTGTTTGGACCATCGCTGGGTTCCTCGCCACCATTTCGACCGTACTGCTGTCGGGCGAATCGGGGTCGGTGGCCGGCATCATCAATCTCGGCCCGCTGACCATGGTGCGCGCCCTCGCGGCAGCGGTAATTGGCGGTATGCGATCGTTCCCGGCCGCCATGGCCGCCGGGGTAGTGATCGGCATCTCCCAAGCGGTGCTGCGGTTCAACTACATCGACCAGCCCGGCCTCATCGACTTCGTGTTGTTCATCGTCATCGTTATTGCGGTGTTCTTCCAAGGACGCCGCGAAGGCGACGACTCGTCGGCGTACTCGTTTGTCCCGAAGTCGAACCCGGTACCCGAGCGGCTCAAAGAGCTGGCGATCGTCCGCAACTTTGTTCCGGTGGTCGCCATCGTCTCGTTGCTGGTCGCCATCGTGTTGCCGATTCTGGTCACCACGCCGTCGCGACAACTGCTGTACGCCCGGATCCTCGCCTACGCGGTGTGTGGCCTTTCGGTCACCGTCATCACCGGCTGGAGCGGTCAGATCGCGCTCGGCCAGATGGCCTTTGCCGGTCTCGGCGCGCTCATCGCCGCGTACTTCCACCGAGAAGGATTGCCCTTCATCCACGCCGAAGAAGAAGGGCTCCCCTTCGTGGTGTCGATGTTCGCTGGCGCAGCAGTGGTTGCCCTGATCGCCGCATTCGTCGGCGTCGGTGCCCTGCGGATCCGCGGGTTGATGCTGGCCGTCTCGACCTTTGCGTTTGGTTTGGCATCGCAGCAATACCTCTACAAGACCGAAACGCTGAGTGGCGGCAGCCCGTCGGCGGTCAAGTTCAAGCGGGGCGAACTGTTCGGCATCGACCTCGGCGAGCAGCAGAATTACTACTGGTTCTGCCTAGCGGTTCTGGTCGTGGTGACCGCCTTGGTCGTGCGGATCCGCAAGTCGGGGGTCGGCCGGTCGACCATCGCGGTCCGCGACAACGAGAACACGGCCAGTGCCTACACGGTCGAGCCGACCCTCATTAAGTTGCGCGCCTTCTCAATCGCCGGATTCATCGCCGGTCTCGGTGGCGCCATGATCGGCGGCCTGGTGCAGAACATTCCGCTCGGCGACCGGTTCTTCCAAAGCGGCGACTCGCTCGCCATCGTGGCCATGGTGGTCATCGGCGGTATCGGCTCGGTGTTTGGTGCGATCGTCGGGGCGCTCTGGGTTGTTGGTTTGCCAGCGCTCGCCCCCGACAGCGATGTTGTGCCCTTCTTATCGTCGACCGTGGGCTTGTTGCTTGTTCTGCTGTACTTCCCGGGCGGCTTGGCGCAGCGAATGGTTTCGGTGCGCGAGATGTTCTTCAACTGGCTTGCCAAGCGCCTGCCCGAAACCGAAAACAAGACCGTCACCTCGACCTCGGACGCCCTCGGCAAGGTGTCGTTCGGCGAAAACGCTGCCACCCCGGCCACGCTTCGTACCGATTCGATCGAGGTGAACTTCGGCGGAAACCGGGCGGTCAACAACGTTTCGATCGAGGTCAACGATGGCGAAGTTGTGGGCCTGATCGGTACCAACGGCGCCGGCAAGAGCACCCTGATGAACGCCATCGGTGGGTTCGTGCCGGCCACCGGCGAGGTGCACTTTGGCGGCAAGAACGTCTCGAACCTGTCGTCGGCCAAACGGGCCCGGATGGGACTCGGCCGAACGTTCCAGGCCGCCACGCTGTTCCCCGAGCTCACCGTGCGCGAAACCGTCATGGTGGCCCTCGAAGCCCGTGGCCACACCGGCTTGTTGTCGACCGCGCTGTTCTACCCGCCAGCCATCGCCGCCGAACGAGCCCGCAAACAAAACGCCAACGACCTCATCGACTTCCTCGGTCTTGGTCGGTACGCCGACAACTACATCTCGGACCTATCGACCGGTACCCGCCGCATCGTCGAACTCGCCGGCCTGCTGGCGCTCGATGCCCGGGTGCTGTGCCTCGACGAACCAACCGCCGGTGTCGCCCAACGCGAGACCGAGGCGTTTGGTCCGTTGCTGCTCGAGATTCGCAAAGAGCTCAGCGCCAGCATCTTGGTGATCGAACACGACATGCCGCTGATCATGTCGATCTCGGACCGGGTCTACTGCCTCGAAGCCGGAACGGTAATCGCCGAAGGCGAACCCGAAGCGGTACGCAACAACCCGCTGGTAGTAGCCAGCTACCTAGGCACCGACGACCGAGCAATCGAACGCTCCGACAGCTGACCGTTCTTCTCTCTGGTCGGTCGCTCACAAGTTCGCTCCCTCTACGCTTCGCTATTTCCCCAGACCCGCGCCCCTCGCCCTCCGCGAGCTCCGGGCTCCTTAGCCGCTTCCCGCAATTTTCGCGTTTGATCGTCCCAGAGCGGGTTACACGCGATCAGAAAGCTGGCTGTCATACCCCGTCTGTACGTTTTGGTTACTGACCGACACCACCTGGATGGGACCCCATGAAAGTTCTTGTTGCTACCGCTTCGACGCAAGGCGACCGAGGAGACGACTACTTCTTTGCTCTTGAAGGCGAGCTCGTTTACCTGCCGATGATCGACTACGCGGTGGTCGACCGGTGCGGGTTTGCCCAAGGATTTGCCGGGGTCGCAAGCTCCAAGGCCACCACCACGGCCATGGTTGTCGACCGGCCCGATCTGTCGGTGCACGACTGGTCGATCGCCATCGCCGACGGCCTTACCCGGCAAGGGTGGCTCGAAGATGGGTGGTCGGAGTCCAACGACGAACTGCTCGAGCAGGTGCTGGCCGACCTCGAAGCGATCGTCGAACCCATCGCGCCGAACACCGTCATCGAACGCAACGGCACCGACTTCTTCCCGCGGTACGCCGCACCGTTGGCGGCGTAAGCGCTAGACCCCGTCGGCCACGATCTTCGACAGGCCGAGGAACCGCCATGGCTTGCGGCCATAGCTGGTCATCTTGCCCGACAAGGCCGCTTTCACCTGGCCGATTCGGCCGAGCGACGACATCATAAACATCCCGGCATCGGTGTTGAGGTGGGCATCGGCCTTGGGCGGTTTGCCCTCGGTGACGATCAGTTCGCCACCCTGCTTCGTCCACGTGAAGTCTTTCCCGCCCCGGAACTTGATGTGGTACACACCGTCGGGTTGCTGGGCTGCTTTGTCGGGGTCGACGAAGATGTGGCTACTCAACATGGTTGCGTTGGCCGCCGCATGGGCTTCGTTGGCCTCAAGGGTTGGCGGCTGGGCGCCGGTAACCCCGGCCAAATCGCGACCGTGCATCACGCCTTCGTTCACCATCATCGCGGCAACGGTGGCGGGCGAGGTGGCAAAGCCGTAGAACCAGCGAGTGTCGGGGCCATCGCGAAGCTCAGCGATGATCGAGGCGTATTCGCTTTCGACGAGGTCGGCCAGAACCTCCGGGTCGGTTTCGGTGATGTGTGCTCGGCGGCTATCGCCCCAGGCGGCCCAATCGTCGGGGCGGTCAAAACCTTCGCCCGCCTCGTGCAGCTCACGGAAGTGCCAGGGCAAACCGGCAAAGTGCTGGCCCAGGTCGGCGACCGTCCACGCCATACCCGGCACGGGGGTGGACGAATCGGCCACCGTTCGGAGCTGGTCGGCAAAGGCTTTCGAGCGGCGATCGACCGCATCGAGAAGCCAGGGTTCAACAGTTGGGTCAGACATGTTCGCGCTCCCTCGGTTACCAGTAAGTTTGTGAAACTAATCACAAACTATCCACGACCAAGGCTAAAAGTCCAGAAAAACCCGAACCGGGTGCGAATACTGCGCCTATAAGCCGCGGGTATCGCACCCGGTTCGGTGGGGGAGGGGGCTCTTGGGCGGGGTAGGGATTGGCGGGCTGATCTATCGTGAAGCCATGTTGGATTTCGCCCTCTCGCCCGAGCTCGAAGCGCTACGCGATCGTGCCCGCAAGGTTGCAACCCAGGGGGTTGCCGACTTCGGACGGTTTAATGACAGCTGGATCAACGGGTTCTCGAAAGACTTCGCCAAGGTGATGGCCGAAGAGGGGTTTATCGGTATGGGTTGGCCGGTCGAGCATGGGGGCCAGGCCCGGCCAGCGATCGAGCGGGTCATCGTCGCCGAGGAGATGATCGGGCTGGGCGCACCGATCGCCGCCATGTGGTTCGCCGATCGACAGATGGGCCCAACCTTGATCGCTTACGGCACCCCCGACCAACAGGCCGAATACCTCCCCAAGATGTTGTCGGGCGAAACCACCTGGTGCATCGGCATGAGCGAACCCGATGCCGGCTCGGACCTTGCAGGACTCGGGACCTCGGCGGTTCGCGACGGCGACCACTTTGTGGTCAATGGCCAAAAGATCTGGACCAGCTTCGGCGACGTGGCCGACTACTGCTACCTCATTTGCCGCACCGGTGGCGACGGGCCGCCCCACAAAGGCATAAGCGAACTGATCGTGCCGATGGATACCCCCGGCATCGAAGTACGGCCGATCACCGACATGACCACCAACCGGCATTTCTGCGAGGTGTACTTCACCGACGCTCGCGTGCCGGTCGAGAACATGGTCGGGGTCGAGGGCAATGCCTTCAAGCAAACAATGGTGCAGTTGCAGCACGAACGGGGTGGCATCGACCGATTGGTTTCGAACCGGGCGCTGTATGACCACGCGCTGACCGTGGCCGACACGAGCGACCGTCGGGTCCGTCAGCAGATCGCCGAACTGGAAAGTGGCTACCGTTTGGGTCGCCTGCTCGTCTACCGGGAGGTCCTGCGCCAAGCACCGGCCGGGTTTAGCGCGGCGACCAAGGCGTTCTGCACCGAACATCAGATCCGGGTCGCCAACTTTGCCGCCGAGGTCCTTGGTCCGGCCAACTTTGTCGACGACGAGTGGTCGAAGGGCGTGGTGTACTCGCCCGCATACACAATCATGGGCGGAACGTCGGACATCATGCGCAACATCCTTGGCGAACGGGTCCTCGGACTACCCCGCGAGCCTCGTTAGCTTCGACGGTTTCGAATCGCCGCTATCTGATTTCGCACCGGCTGGATCACCGTGCGCACGGCGTTGCGGGCGCTGCCGCGGAGCTGACGCAGAGCCGCTTTGGTGCCTTTCCACACAGCCAGGTCGACAAGCCATGCTTGGGCGGATCGCAGCCGCGCCAGAACCCGCGCCCGGAGCACTTGCCACCACTTCCCGAATGCGATCGGGGCGGCATAGGCCTTGTCGACCGCGGGCCGCATGCCATCGGCCGCCCGGTGGTACAGGCCAGCGATCGTGTCGTACGTCCAGGCAAATGGTCGCAGCACCGGCGCCACCAATTCGGAGATCTTCTCTCGGATAGTGACCAATAGTTCTCGTAGGCGAATGGCAAACGGGGTCAGCGCTTCGCGGATCCGCCGGGCGACCTTTGGCAGTGCGGTGCCGAAGAACCAACCCATGCCATCCCACGTGGCGACGAAGGGCATGAGTAACCACGAGAACGGATTGGTCCTAGAAACGGCGGGCTCTACCGCATGCTCGTCGTCTTCTTCGTCCACCCGTTGGAGATTAGGGTCTAGCGCATCGAGCGACGACGCACGGAGGACCATGTCGAGCGAGCCCGGAACACCTGAAGGTTGCGAACGAACCGCCTACATGGTGCTGCATTTTGAAGATGCGGCGTTTAGCGACACCTATGGCGGGGGCGGCAACGTCATCGGGCTCGACAACCATCTTGTGAAGCCTGTCGCCCCGCACCCCAACGCCGAGTCCGACACCGTGCTGATCTTTATGCACCCCACGGGCGGTGGCATGTACCTGCCGATCGTCGGCGCGCTTGCGGCCGCCGGCAACCACGTGATTTGGGCCAACAGCCGGTACCGCGGCACCGACTCGGCGCTCATCATGGAGAAGGTGGCCGCCGACCTGGGCCAGACCATCGTCGATGCCCGCGACCGACTCGGCTACTCGAAGATCATCCTTGCCGGTTGGTCGGGCGGTGGCTCGTTGAGCATGTGGTACCAGTCGCTGGCCGTAGCCGGCGAGGGGATCACCGACACCGCTGCTGGCGACCCGTACGTAGTGCCGGCCGAGCGGCTTCCCGAGGTCGACGCCGTGATGATGTTGGCCGCCCACATCAGTCGCCACGGCACCCTCACCGAATGGATGGACCCGTCGATCACCGACGAATCCGAACCGTTTGTGCGCGACCCGTTCCTCAACCTCTACGACCCGGCGAACGAGAATCAGCCGCCGTACTCCGAGGAGTACCTGCAGACCTTTCGTGATGCACAGATCGCCCGCAATCGCGACATCACTGCCTGGGTAAAGGACCGGCTCGACGAGATTCGCAACTCCGACGAGCCCAATCGCGAGTTGTCGTTCACCGTGCAGGGCACCATGGCCGATCCGCGTTGGCTCGACCCAGCCGTCGACCCGAACGGCCGGACCCCGGGCGAGTGTTACCTCGGCGACCCAAAGATCGTGAACGACGGCGTGGTGGGCCTGGCCCGGTACTCGTCGCTACGAAGCTGGCTGAGCCAGTGGAGCTACGACGATGCGAGGTGCGACGCCCTGAAGGCTGCGGTCGACGTCACCGTGCCGGTCCTCGTGGTGGGCAACGGCGCCGACAACGCCTGCACACCAAGCCACACGCATCGCCTCTTTGACGCGGTGAGCCACGCCGACGCGCACCCGCTCAACCAGATGCACGAGATTGAAGGGGCAAGCCACTACTACGGCGGCAAAGACGGCCGCGAACACCTCGCCCAGGCGGTGAAGATCATCACCGATTTCGCTGGTCAGGTCTCGAGCCAGTAAGCCCTATCCCCGAGGACCCGCATCTCGGGGCAGCGATTGGAGACCCATGACGAATCTTGACGGCGCACACGCATTGGTAACCGGCGGCGGAACCGGCATCGGACTCGGCATTGCCCGCCGGTTGGCCGAGGCGGGGGCGACCACCACGATCGCCGGGCGCCGACTCGAGGTGCTCGAAGCGGCGGCCGACACGCTCCGGTCCGACGTCTCGGGCGCCGACATTCGGGTCGTTCAGTGCGACGTGACCGACCCCGAAGCCTGCGACGCTGCGGTAGCTGCTGCGGTCGATAGCGACGGTGGCCTACAGGTTGCCGTGGCCAACGCCGGGTTCGGGACCGGTGGGCCGTTCCTCTTGATGGAAGCTGACACCTTGCGCTCGGTGCTCGAAGTCAACGTGGTGGGGGCCTTTAACACCATGAAGTCCGCCGGTCTGGTCATGCGCGAAGGTGGCGGGTCGATCATCGCTATCTCGTCGATCGCCGGCGCGCTCGGGGGCCGATTCCGGGCCGCTTACGGCTCGAGCAAGGCGGCCCTCGACATGCTGGTGCGCAGCGCAGCGGATGAGCTTGGTGGCTTTGGCATTCGCATCAACTCGATCCGTCCGGGAGTGGTGGAGTCCGAGGCAACCGCCCCGATGTTCGAGCACATGCCGCACATGATCGAAGACTACGTGCGCCAGATGCCGCTCGGGTTTGTGGGCGACCCCGAAGACATCGGCGACGCGGTGGTCTGGCTCGCCAGCGAACAGAGCCGATGGGTTACCGGACAAAACATCGCCGTCGACGGCGGCCATACGCTGCGCCGCGCTCCCGATCTCGAAGCCGGAATCCGCGGCCGCATGGGCGAAGAGGAATACGCCAAGGTGGTTAAGCCAGGGTTCGGGCCCAACAACTAGGCCATTTGCATCAGATTGCTCGCAGCTTCGCGAGCCGTGGCGTATCTTGAAACCTATGAGTTCAAACGATCTTCCTTCCGGTGTACTGACCGGCGACGCTGTTCAGCAGGTGTTCGCCCAAGCTAAGGCTGAAGGCTTTGCCCTTCCGGCTGCTAACTGCATCGGCAGCAGCAGCATGAACGCCGTGATGGAGACGGCCGCCAAGCTCGACGCACCGGTCATCATCCAGTTCTCGAACGGTGGTGGCGCATTCAACGCCGGTAAGGGTCTCGGAAACGACATCCCGGCATCGATCGCTGGTTCGATCGCTGGTGCGTTGCACGTTCGGGCGCTCGCTCCTGCCTACGGCGCCAAGGTCATCCTGCATACCGACCACGCCGCCAAGAAGCTGCTGCCCTGGATCGACGGCATGCTCGACGCCAGCGAGGAATACCACGCCACCCACGGCGAGCCGCTGTTCAGCTCGCACATGCTCGACCTGTCCGAAGAGCCCATTGAAGAGAACATCGATATCTGCGTCGAGTACCTCAAGCGCATGGAGCCGTTGGGCATGACCCTCGAAATCGAACTCGGCATCACCGGTGGCGAAGAGGACGGTGTCGACAACTCCGACGCCAAGCCGGAGGATCTGTATAGCAAGCCTGAAGAGGTGGCCTACGCCTACGAACGGCTGTCCGAAGTTTCGGACCGCTTCACCGTGGCGGCGGCGTTCGGCAACGTGCACGGCGTGTACAAGCCCGGCAACGTACAGCTCACCCCGACCATCCTGCGCGACTCGCAGACCCACATCCAGGAAAAGCACGGCACTGGCGACAACCCGGTCAACTTCGTGTTCCACGGTGGTTCGGGTTCGTCGGCCGAAGAGATCGCCGAGGCGATTTCGTACGGTGTGATCAAGATGAACATCGACACCGACCTTCAGTGGGCGTTCTGGAACGGCGTCCGCGGCTACGAAGAAGCCAACAAGGATTACCTGCAAGGCCAGATCGGTAACCCCGATGGCCCCGATGCCCCGAACAAGAAGAAGTACGACCCACGGGCATGGCTCCGGGTCGCCGAAGAGTCCTTCGTCGAGCGTCTTACCCAGGCGTTCAAGGAACTCGGCAACTAGTCGAGCACCCAAATCCGAGCAAAGAAAGAACGCGGGGTCAGACCCCGCGTTCTTTCTCGTTTTGGTGTCTTTGGCGCAAAGGGGTTCCGATGGGCGAAGATGCGGGGGTTCACCTGACCTGGAGATAACCCTCGCGTATGAGTATTCCTGAAGGCCGTCGTTACGGCATGACCATCCCGTTGCATGGTCCGCTGCACACCCAACAAGAGGCGATCGCTGCGCTGCCCGGACTCGGGTACACCGATGCGTGGAGCGCCGAAGGCCTGGGTCCCGACGGTTTCACGCCGCTGGTACTCGCATCGCAATGGGCGCCAACCTTGCGGCTCGGCACGGCGATCATTCCGGCCTTTACCCGTGGCCCGGCGCTGTTGGCCGACACGGTTGGCTCGATGTCTCAAGCCGCTCCGGGTCGATTCGTGTTGGGTTTGGGAACCTCGTCGAACGTGATCGTCGAAAACTGGAACGGCATTCCGTTCGAGGATCCGTACAAGAAGATTCGCGACGTCACGGCGTTCTTGCGGGCGGCGATGAGCGGCGAGAAGGTCACCGAGACCTACGACACCTTTGAGGTAAAGGGCTACCGCATGGCCGCCAAGACCGAAGGTGAGGTGCCGATCTTCCTCGCTGCGCTTCGCGAAGGCATGTTGAAGTTGGCCGGCCGGGTGGGCGACGGCGTGATCGTCAACTGGCTGTCGCCCGACGATCTGGGCAAGGTGGCCCCGATCGTGCACGAGGCAGCCAAGGGCGAGCCCCGTGAAGTTGCGGCCCGGCTGTTCCTCATCCCGACCGAAGACCGCGAGCTAGCGCTCGGTGTCGGCCGGTTCGCCGCGGCGTCGTATCTGAGCGTTCCGGTCTACCGGGCGTTCCACGAGTGGATGGGCCGCAAGGATCTGCTCGGCGGTTTCTACGAACGGTGGGAAGCGGGCGACCGCAAAGGGGCGCTCGAAGAAATCCCCGAACAGGTGGTCGACGATCTGGTGGTCAACGGCTCCTACGAAGAGTGCCGGGCCGGCGTTGCGAAGTACTTCGACAACGGCCTCGACACCGCGGCCCTCGCCATCTTGCCCGTACCCGGACTCAACCTTGCCGAGGCGATCGAACAGCTGTCGCCCTCGGCCCACTAGGAGAATCACATGGCCGATCGAACCATCGTTGTTACTGGCTCGGCATCGGGAATCGGGGCCGCAACCCGGGCCCGTCTCGAAGCGGGGGGCGACACCGTTATCGGCGTCGACCTGCGCGACGCCGAAATCCTCTGCGACCTCTCGACCGAGGCTGGTCGCCAGCAGGCGCTCGCCGACGTGCGTGAGGCATGCGGCGGTACCCTCGATGGGCTTGTCACCTCAGCGGGTCTTGGGCCGCCAATCGATTCGAGTTTGATCCTTGAGGTCAACTGGTTTGGCACCGAGGTCTTCCTCACCGGCTTGCGCGACGAGCTTGCAGCCAGCGATGGGGTAGCGAAGGTGGTTGCTGTGTCGTCGAACTCGACTACCTCGAGTCCCAACACACCCGACGAATTGGTCGATGCACTGCTCGCCCTGGACGGCGATACGGCCAAGGCGTTGCTCGAACCGATGGCCGAGTTCGCCACCCAGCTGGCCTATGCCGGGTCAAAGACCGCGGTAGCCCGACTGGTTCGTCGTCAGGCGCCCACCCCCGAGTGGGCGGGTTCGGGTATCCGCCTCAACGCCGTCGCGCCGGGTGCCACGATGACCCCGCTGTTGCAGGCGGGCCTTGACGACGAAACCTTCGGCCCGGCGATCAAGAACTTCCCGGTACCCACTGGAGGGTTCGGCACCCCGGATCAGATCGCGGCCTGGATCGAGATGATGATGTCCGACGACGCCGACTTCATGGCCGGCTCGATCGTCTTCATCGACGGAGGCACCGACGCCATGGTCCGGGCCGACGATTGGCCTCGCACCTACCAGATGTAGCTACGAGTCGGGTTCGTTCTGGAGCCCGGCCAAGACATCGGCGGCCACCGCAATATTGCCGTCGCCTAACTTGTCGAAGAAATGGGCTCGCACCGACTCGACGTGGTCGGGCGCCGCGGCGGCGATGGCCGCGAGACCCGCATCGGTTATTACGGCAAAGGTGCTGCGCTTGTCGTTCGGACATTGGTCGCGCCGCACGAGTCCGCGTTCGGACATCCGGTCGATCCGCTGCGAGAGTCGACTGCGCGAGTTGGCCACCCGATCGGAAAGCTCGCTCATCCGCAGTTGGTGATCGGGGGCCTCGGAGAGGTTCACGAGGACCTCATAGTCGTCGAAGGTGAAGCCAGCATCGGCCTTCAGGTCGGCTTCGATCTCCTGCATGGTGCGGTTGAGGTCGACAACCGAACGCCACAGTCGCATCTCGTCGTTCGTAAGCCAGCGAGGGGTACCTGGCCTGTTTGTCGAGGTCATGAGGCAACAGTAGGCCGCCGGTTGCAATAGTTCAATATTGAAGTGTATGGTTCAAATGTTAATTAAATATTGAATCAACTAGAAGCGAGTAGATCTCATGTCAGACCAAGTAACAACCCAAGACGCCCCAACCCTCACCCCCGGTGCCTGGGTCGTTGAGCCAGCGCACTCCGAGGTTGGCTTCACGGTCCGCCACCTCGGAATGTCGAAGGTACGCGGCCGGTTCAACACGTTCTCGGGTACCGCTCAGGTCGCCGACGATCTCTCGACCGCCACCCTCGAAGCCACGGTCGATATGGCATCGGTCGACACCAACAACGCTGATCGCGATGGTCACCTTCAAAGCGGCGACTTCTTCAACACCGAATCCCACTCGCAGATGACCTTCCGGTCGACCTCCTCATCGCCCACCCAACTCGTTGGCGATCTGACCATCGCCGGCGTCACCAAGCCAGTCACCTTCGACCTGACCTTTCACGGTGTCGCGGTCGACATGTACGAAACTACTCGGGCAGGCTTCAGTGCCTCGGGCACGATCGACCGGACGGACTTCGGCATTTCGTTTAACGCTCCGCTCGGCCTCGATGGTGCGCTCGTTTCGAACAAGGTGAACATCGAACTAGAAATACAGTTGGTCCAGGCCAGTTAGCCCGCTCCTGACTGGGCGGGCGGGCTTCGGCCCGCCCGTCTTTGATCTCCCGTCCACTTCAACTCGAAAGACCACCATGGCTGCCCTTACAACTCACGGCGACGACACCGACCGAGGCGACGAGTGGGAGGCCATGAGGGCCAAGCACTTACACGCCGACCGGCCCCCCTCGAGTGCACAAGGGGTACACCACCTTGCGTTGTTGTCGAGCGATGTCGAGCGAACCATCGAGTTCTACCAAGGCGTACTTGAGTTCCCGCTCACCGAGTTATTCGAGAACCGCGACTACGTGGGCTCGACCCACTTCTTCTTCGATATCGGTAACGGCAACCTTTTGGCGTTCTTCGACTTTCCCGGACTCGACCTCGGCCCGTACGCCGAGGTCTTGGGCTCGATGCATCACCTCGCAATCTCGGTGTCGCCGGAAAAGCAGGCCTATCTCAAGGCCAAACTGATCGACGCGGGAGTAACCATCGACTTCGACCACGAAACGTCGATCTACTTCCGTGGCCCCGATGGCGAACGGCTCGAGCTTCTGGCCGACGAACTGGGTGAGATGTACGGTCAAAAGGTTAACTGACCACCAACTTTGGGATTTCGCACTAAATCCCTTGTTCGCGGCCCGAACCGGCCGACAGAACCCTTATGGCGCACCTCAACAACAAAAAGGCACTGAGTGAGCACGGGCTTCGCATGCGGGTTGCCGCGTTGTCGGCCGCGATCCTCAACGACGACATCGTGATCGACATCGCCGATGTTGTCGATGTTTGCGACCTCGAAGCAGCGGTCGACCTGACAAGCCAAGAGACCTCAGAGCCCTAACCGCTGCGGCGCACCGACCAGCGGGGGCACCACGGCGCCCCGTGTTCTGTGAGAACAATCCTCGCGTCGTTCTTTGAAGCGACCCGCTCCGACCTCTAGGTTGGGGGTACATACGTTTTCGGGGGAATTGAGGTCGAGATGTTCGATTTGCTGATTACCGGTGGCACGATCGTCGACGGAACTGGCGTTGCGCCGTTCGTGGGCGATGTTGCAGTAACCGACGGAAAGATCGTTGAGATCGCCGACAAGATCGAGGGCGAAGCCGCCCGTAGTATCGACGCGACCGGTCGCATCGTCACGCCAGGTTTTGTCGACTGCCACACCCACTACGACGGTCAGGTCACCTGGGACGACGAGCTCAACCCGTCGGCCGGTCACGGTGTCACCACCGTCGTGATGGGCAACTGTGGCGTGGGCTTTGCTCCCGTGGCGCCCGGCAAAGAAGAGTGGCTGATCCAGCTGATGGAAGGGGTCGAGGACATTCCCGGCACCGCGCTGTCAGAAGGAATGACCTGGGGGTGGGAGACCTTCCCCGAGTACCTCGACGTGCTTGCCGAACGCAAGCTCTCGATCGACGTTGGTGCCCAGATCGCCCATGGTGCGGTCCGGGGCTACGTGATGGGCGACCGCGGTGCTCGCAACGAAGACGCCACTCCCGAAGAGATCGCCCAGATGCGTGCGATCGTCCTCGAGGGCATTCAGGCCGGCGCACTCGGTGTGACCACGTCGCGGGTGCTCAGCCACAAGGCGATCGACGGCGAGCCCGTGCCGGGCACCTTCGCCGCCGAGGAGGAACTGTTTGGACTTGGATACGCCCTCAAAGATGCCGGCACCGGCGTCTTTGAGCTGGCGCCCGCCGGCGCCGATGGTCAAGACCTCAACAAGGCAGCCGACGAAATGGCCTGGATGCGCAAGCTGTCGGCCGAGATTGGTCGTCCGGTCACCTTTGCCCTGCTGCAGGTTGGCGCCCAGCCCGATCTGTGGCGCGAACTCATGCAGGAATCGCTCGACGCCTGTGCCGAAGGCGCGCAGTGTTACCCGCAGGTGGCGGCCCGGCCATTCGGCCTGCTGATCGGGCTGCAGACTCATCATCCATTTGCCAAGCGTCCGACCTTTGTCGAACTTGCCAAGCTGCCGTTCGACGAGATGGTCGCCGCGCTGGGCGACCCGGCCAACAAGGCAGCGATCCTCGCCGAAGACAATCTGGCGAGTGACCCGGCCATTCAGTTCGACGGCTTGGGCCCACTCATCGCATCGATGCTCAACGCCCTGTATCCGCTTGGGCCAGTACCCGACTACGAGCCGGCGCCAGAGTCATCGGTCGCCGCGCTCGCCGAGGCAGCGGGCATCGATCCGCTCGAACACACCTATGACCTGCTGCTCGAGGACGGCGGCCGAGCCGTGCTGATGGCGCCGCTGTTCAACTACGTCGAAGGCAACCACGACGCCATTCGCGAAATGCTTACTCACCCCCAGTCGGTGTCGGGCCTGTCCGACGGCGGCGCCCACTGCGGCATGATCTGCGACGCATCGATCCCGACCTACCTGCTCACCCACTGGGCCCGCGACCGGCACCGTGGTGAAGGTCTCGACATTGAGTGGGTCGTGAAGAAGCAAAGCCTCGATACCGCCAACCTTTACGGATTGGGCGATCGCGGGTCGATCGAAGTTGGCAAACGAGCCGATATGAACGTGATCGACTTTGAGAACCTGACCCTCGGGGCTCCGCGATTGGCGCACGATCTTCCGGCCGGTGGCCGACGGCTGCTGCAAGAAGCGAGTGGTTACGACTACACGATTGTGGCCGGTGAGGTAACCCGGGACCACGGTGTCGATACCGGCGCCCGTCCGGGCCGCCTTGTTCGCGGCGCGAGGTAGCAGTCGGTGACCGAAATGGTCGAGTACGACGAGTTCTCGATGTTCGCCGACAACGCGAGCGAGCACGGAATTGCCTACGACGGTCCGCCGGTTGTGCGGCGTGAGTCGGTCGACCTCGGCGATGGGCGTCACCTCAGTGGGCTGGTGTGGGGCACCGAATCGCCCGAGATCGTGTTCTTCCATGGCGGCGCCCAAAACGCCCACACGTGGGACACCGTCGCGCTCGCATTAGGCCGGCCGATCCTTTGTCTCGACCTTCCGGGCCACGGTCATTCAGGGTCGCCCGCGTCGGGGTCGCGCAATGTGGCCCGCAACGCCGCCGACGTTGCTCTTGCGGTCGAAGCTCTTGCCCCCAACGCCAAAGCGGTCGTGGGCATGTCGATGGGCGGTCTCACCGCAATCACACTGTCGGGTCTGCGGCCCGATCTGGTGGCCAAGCTGGTGCTGGTCGACATCACGCCCGGCGTGACCGCCGAAAAAGCCCAGGCGATCACCGCGTTCGTGAAAGGCCCCGAAAGCTTCCAAAGTTTCGACGACTTGCTGGCTCGCACGATGGAGTTCAACCCCACCCGGACCGAGGCATCGCTGCGGCGCGGGATCCTGCACAACGCCGAACAACGCCCTGACGGCAGCTGGGTATGGCGATACGCCCGTCACCGCGCCAACGAGCCCACCGAAGAATCGGGCGATGGCGCACTCGACGACGTGACCAAGCTGTGGGACGTGCTCGACGACTCGACCACGCCGTTGCTGCTGGTCCGCGGAATGCGTTCGGGGTCGGTGGTCGACGACGCCGACGAAGCCGAACTCAAACAACGACGCCCCGACGCCGAGGTAATCCAGGTTGTCGAGGCCGGCCATTCGATTCAGGGCGACGACCCGGTACGACTGGCCGAGATCATTGACACGTTTGTTGGGTAGCCCTGGTTCGTGACCAAGGTGGCTTGGGGGGTTTGGCCGAGCCAAAAACCGGCTAGCGTCAACCTGTGGCCCCCAAACGCAACAAGTTGCGCAAAACCATCTTTGAAGCCGGAAAAGCCGTCGGTAAAGGCGCGAACAAGGCCGGCCAGATCGTGCGCGACACCGCGAGCGACCGGGGTCTCGAAAACCGACTTCCCAGCGGGGTAGCCGACAAACTGCTGCCGCCTCGCCCCCTCGAGGAAGTGCAGGCCGAACTCGACGCCCTCGTCGGACTCGATTCGGTCAAGGAGCAGGTGGCGACCCAGATCGCGTTCCTTCAGGTGCAAGAACGCCGCCGCGAACACGGTCTCGACGACATCAACACCAGCCGGCACCTGGTGTTCATGGGCAATCCCGGTACCGGCAAGACCACCGTGGCCCGCCTGCTCGCCGAAATGTACGGCTCGATCGGCTTGCTCGAGAAGGGCCACTTGGTCGAGGTCGATCGTGCGGGGCTGGTGGGCAAGTACGTCGGCCACACCGCATCGAAAACCAACAAGGTCGTGAAGCGTGCGCTCGGCGGTGTGCTCTTTATTGACGAGGCGTATGCGCTGTCGCCGCCAGGAATCCAAACCAACGATTTCGGTGCCGAAGCAATCGAAACGCTGCTCAAACGGATGGAAGACCATCGCGACCGCCTCGTGGTGGTGGTGGCTGGTTATCCGAAGCTGATGGAGCAGTTCCTGCACTCGAACCCCGGCCTTCGGTCGCGGTTCGCACGCGAAATCGTGTTCCCCGATTACTCGACCGACGAGCTGATAAAGATCACCGAGAAGATCGCCCAGGACTACGACTTCCACCTTTCCGACGACGCCGAAAAGGCGCTCAACCGGATCTTCAAACAGGTGGTTCGCAACGATGCCTTCGGCAACGCCCGATTCGCCCGGAACCTGTTCGAGCAAGCACTGAACAAACAAGCGGTGCGGCTCTCGCAGGGCGATGTTGGAGCGCTCGACAAGCATGCGGTTACCGAGATCACCGGCGACGACCTCAAGGCGGCCGCGGCCCAGGTCGAAGTGCCGATCAGCGCCGAGACCCGGCGCCTGCGTCGCATCTAATCGACGATCCCCGAGCGGACTTCTCCGCTGCCGGATAGCTTCGAGCCATGACCTTGGCAGACGGTGCTCGTCCGGCGAATCTTGACCTTGATGTACTCGGTTCGATCGAGCAACGGGTGCTGTGGTTGGCCGCCCGCATGGTCGACTCGGCCAACCGGCGCCCGGCCGGCGAGGTAAAGGTCGGTGGGCATCAGGCGTCGTCGGCATCGATGGTGTCGATCATGACCGCCCTGTGGTTTGGCCACATCTCCGGCGAAGACAAGGTGGCCGTGAAGCCCCATGCGTCGCCGGTGTACCACGCCATCAAATACCTCACCGGCGAACTCGACCGCTCGTACCTCACCACCCTTCGCGAGCGCGGCGGTCTGCAGGCGTATCCGTCGCGTACCAAGGACCCCGATGTCGCCGACTTCTCGACCGGTTCGGTTGGTCTCGGTGCGGTTGCGCCGCTGTTTTCTGCCCTCACCCGGCGGTATGTCGACTCGCACTTCGGTGAGCGACCAGACGCCCGGTTCTTTGCCTTGGTGGGCGACGCCGAACTCGACGAGGGCAACGTGTGGGAAGCCATCGCTGACCCCGCAACCAAAGGGTTGGGCAATTTCACGATGGTGGTTGACCTGAACCGCCAGAGTCTCGACCGGGTGATTCCCGAGATTGCGGCCGAACGGCTCAAGAGCTTCTTCGCCGATGCTGGTTGGCATGTAGCCGAGGCCAAGTGGGGTCGCCTGTTGCAAGCCAGCTTCGCCCAGCCAGGCGGCGACGCGCTGGAGGCGCACATTACGTCGATGCCGAACGAGGCGTATCAGGAGTTGTTCGCCCTCGACGGCCCGGAGATGCGACAGCGATTCCTTGCCGGGGCCGACGCTGCGGTGGCTGGCCTGGTCGCCGATCTCGACGACGACTCGCTGAAGATGCTGGTGACCGATCTTGGCGGGCACGACCTTTCGGTTCTGCTCGACACGTACCGGGCATGCGACGCGGAGCCCGACCGCCCCTCGGTCGTGTTTGCCTACACGGTGAAGGGCAAAGGCCTGCCCATGGCCGGCGACCCGATGAACCACGCAGCGCTGATGTCGCCCGACGAGATCGACGCGCTACGAGCCAAAGTGGGGCTCGACGAAAGCAACGAATGGGACCGCTTCGATCCGACCTCGCCCGAAGGCCAGCTTTGTGGATTGGTTGGCGGCGACATCAACAACGCCAAGCGTTCCGAGCGTCCGAGCCTTCCGGTGCCCGACGCTGCACGGCCTCCGGTCACCAACGGAAAGCCGTCGACCCAGGAGGCCTTCGGCCGAATACTCGCCAGCCTCGCCGGAATCGAAGGGGTGGGCGAGCACATCGTTTCGACCGCCCCCGACGTTTCGATCTCGACCAACCTTGGCGGGTTCATCAACAAGATGGGCGTGTACGCCCCCACCGAGGCCGAGGATTACGGCGGGTCGTCGCAGCTGCTGAAGTGGGAGCCGGGCCCGACCGGCCAGCACATCGAGCTCGGCATTAGCGAGATGAACCTGTTCATGCTGTTGGGTCAGCTTGGGCTGAGCCACGACCACCACGGGCACCATCTGATCCCGATCGGCACCGTGTACGACCCGTTTGTGCTTCGAGGCCTTGACGCCTTGATCTACGGGATCTACAACGACTCGCGGTTCATCGTTACTGGCACCCCGGCCGGCGTGACCTTGGCCCCCGAAGGCGGAGCGCACCAGTCGACCATCACCGCATCGGTAGGGGCCGAGCTGGCCAACCTCACCTATGCCGAGCCGGCGTTTGCGACCGAGGTCGACTGGCTCCTGTGCGATGCGATCGACCAGCTGGCCGCCCCCGACGGTGCAAGCACCTATCTGCGTCTGTCCACCCGACCGATCGACCAAACCCCCTTTGCGGAAGCCTTGGAGCGCCACGGTGAGTCGGCGTTGCGGTCGTTGGTGCTCGCTGGCGGCTACCGGTTGGTTGAAGCGCCCGAAGACGGCCGACCCGGCGTCACCATCGTGACGACCGGTGTGATGGCGCCCGAAGCGCTGGCGGCCGCCGACGAGCTCGACGACGAAGGGGTGCAGGTAACCGTGGTGCACCTGACCAGCCCCGACCGGGTGTACCGGAGCTGGCGAAGTGGCTACGCATCAGCGGGATTGAGCTCGGTCGTGCGGGCGCCCAGTCATCTCCACCGACTGATTCCTTCGGCCGAGCGCCGCCGTCCGATCGTGAGCGTGCACGACGCGGCTAGCCACAGCTTGGCGTGGCTCGGTTCGGCTATCGGGACCCGTCAGTACGCGTTGGGTGTCGACCAATTCGGCGAGTCGGGCACCATCGCCGACCTGCACGAGATCACCGGTATCTCTGCGGGCAACATCGTGAACGCCGCGTTGATTGCCGTCTCCGAACTCGACGACCTCGACGAAGAGTAACGGCGCTCGTCAGGGTCAGATCGTGACCGAGGTGAGGTCGGGGCCAATGATGACCTCGCCCTCAAAGTGCTCCTGTGCTTGAGCGATCCACGCCGGGTAGTCGGCGGGTTGGGGCGCTGGCACGAGGTGGGTGAGCACCAGCTTCTTCACGCCGTTGCGAGCTGCGGTTTGCGCAGCGTCGACGACCGAGGAGTGGTAGTCGAGGATGTCGAGCATCATCGGGATGTCGGTCTGTTCGACGATGTCGGCGCGGATGACCGTCTGCACATAGGCATCGGCGTCGGTGCACAACGTGTCGAGCCCGTCGCACGGGATCGTGTCGCCCGCGAGGGCAGCCACCGAGCCATCGTGGGTGAGTCGGTAGCCGACGGTCGGGTGCACCGGTGCGTGCATGGTGGCCGCCGTGGTGATCGAAACGTCGTTGATATCGAAGGTCTCGCCCGGGCCAACCTCGGTAACGACCACGTTGGGGCCGCGGGTGAGCACCTCGTGGTGAGCGATCCGGTACCCGATGTCGGGTTCGAGGGCATCGAGTGAACGGTCGACAAATTGTTGGATCCCCGGCGGACCCCAGATGTTGAGCGGCATGTTGCCTTGGCCCATCACCCAGTGCGTGGTGATGATGTCGTTCAGCGCACAGAGATGGTCGCTGTGCAGGTGAGTGATCAGCACACCGCTCAGAAAGATCGGAAAGGTACCCGCCCCGGTGAGGCGCATCACGGTGCCGCGGCCAGCGTCGACGAGAATCTGGGTATCGCCGGCTTTGACCAGCGTCGATGGCCCTGCCCGTTCGGCGTCGGGTAGGGGAGAACCAGTTCCGGTCAAGATGATTTCCATGGCCAGAAACTAGACGTGAAGATTCTGCCATTCAAATAGGCACAACAACGACGTTTGGGTCGCAACGAAGGTATCGGGCGATAGCGTTTCGAACCGTGAAACTCTTTCGCCTAACCGCTGTTCTGTTGATCGGTGTGCTGCTCGGTGATGCGGGGGTTCTTGGCGGGCTTACCCGAACCGCAGCCGAATCGGCCGACCCTCCCACGTCGATCGCCGAATCGAAACTGTACGAAGATCGCCTTCGAGCCAAGGTGCCGACCACCTATTCAAACTTCACCGTTGGTTACTACGGCGACAGTTTTGGTTTCGAGGCGTCCGAGCACGCTCACCACCTACTCGATACCGGCGGCCGACTACGAGCGGTCGGAGCGTCGTTCCACGGGGTTGCGGTTTGCGATCTGTTGCCCACCATGCGATCCGACGCGGCTCGACATGAGATCTTCGGCGCCATCTTGATGTTCTCGGGCACCGCCTTCACCCCCTGCATGGCTCGCCCAGGCGGCGGGCCACTTCGGGGAAATGCCGCACTGCGCAAGTTCGAGGCCGACCTCACCGAGGCGGTCGTGTTGTTCTCCGCGGAAGGCGCCCGCGTGTATCTGGGCACGGTTCCCGAATCGCGGCTTCAGGCTGCAACCGACGACACCTGGAGTGCCCGGGTCCGCCGGATCGTCGCTCGGGTGGCCGACAAGTACCCGCGGGCCGAACTGGTCGACTCGGCGGCATCGGTTCTCAATGCCAAAGGCGAGTACACCGACGCCCTGCCATGCTTGGAGTTCGAACCGTGCATCTTCGGCAAACGGAACCTGGTTCGCGAGTCGACCGGTGTGCACTTTTGCACCAGCGGGTTCAGCGCGGTTCCCGTGGGGATCGACACCTGTCCGGTCTGGTCGAGCGGGGCGTTCCGTTTCGCCGCGGCCTTGACGGCGCCGGTGATTGAAGATGCGCAGCGCCGACATAGTAAGCAGGCGAGACAGAACTAACGCACGAACGGAGAATCAGCATGCGGGCTGCACTGTACGAGGGCGTCGAGCCCCAACTGAGCTTTGTCGACGACATCGAGATCGAAGAACCTCGACCGGGCGAAGTCATGGTGCGGGTCGCCAACTGCGGTATCTGCCATTCGGATCTGTCGATGATCGACATGATGGTCGGGTCGGGAAGTACCGCGGTTCTCGGGCACGAGGCGGCCGGGACCGTTGAGCAGGTCGGTGCGGGTGTCACCAGTGTTGCCGCCGGCGACAAGGTGCTCCTGACGCCACTTGCGCCCTGCGGCTCGTGTTACTTCTGTGCGCGGGGCGAGCCGACGGCTTGCTCGGTTGCACAGTCGTTTACCTCAGGGTTGCGTCCCGACGGCACGTCGCCGTTCTCCCGGGCCGGCGCGCCGGTACTGCGCGGCCTTGGCGTAGGAGGGTTTGGCGAGTTCACCGTGGTGCGTGAGTCAGGGGTGGTGAAGCTGGCTCCCGACACGCCGCTCGATGTTGCCTGTGTGGTTGGCTGCGCGATCCAGACCGGGGTCGGCGCGGTTATCAACACTGCTCGAGTCGAGCCCGGCGCCACCGTGCTGGTTACCGGCCTGGGCGGCATCGGCATTTCGGTCGTGCAGGGAGCACGCCTTGCCGGGGCGAGCCAGATCATCGTGTCGGACCCGGTTGCCGAGCGCCGTGAAGCTGCGCTTCACTTTGGTGCTACCAGTGCGCTCGACCCCATGAACGACGACGTGGTCGCCAAGTCGAAAGAACTGACCAACGACATCGGTGTCGACTACGCCTTCGAGGCAGCTGGCGTGGCGCCGCTTATCGAAACCTGCGTGGAGGCATCGCGAGTCCGGGGCACCACGGTGGTGGTCGGCGTCGACGCAACGCTCGCCGCATCATCGGTGATGGGTGCAGTCCTCGCCACCTACGGCAAGCGCATTGTTGGCTCGCTGCTCGGCGACTGCCACCCCCAACGCGACATCCCCATGTTCATGGAGCTGTGGCGCCGGGGTCAGCTCGACCTCGAAGCAATGGTAAGCAACCGGTTTGCTATCGACGATGCCAACGAAGGCATTGCGGCACTGCGGGCCGCCAAAGGCATTCGAACGGTGCTGACGGTCTCCAGCTAGGCGTTGGGGTTTACCCGCACGACTCCGTCGGCAACCGCGGCCGCCGCGACGGCCGGGGCCACATGGTCGACGACGGTGCGGTTAAACACCGACGGGATGATGTTCTCGGCGTGCAGTTCGTCTTCGGGGATCGCATCGGCGATGGCGACGGCCGCAGCCAGCTTCATGTTTTCGGTGATGTCGGTGGCGGCGACATCGAGCGCACCACGGAAAATGCCGGGGAAGGCCAGCACGTTGTTGATCTGGTTCGGGTAGTCGCTGCGCCCGGTGGCCATGATGGCGGCCAAGCCGTCGGCGTCCTCGGGACGGATCTCCGGGTCGGGGTTGGCCATGGCGAACACGATTGGCTTGGTGTTCATCTTGCGGATGTCGGCCGGGGTGAGCAGGTCGGGACCACTGACACCAACAAACACGTCGGCACCGGCCATCACGTCGCTCAGGGTTCCCTCGACCCGGTCTTGGTTGGTGTTCTCGGCAAACCACTGCTTGGGCTTGTTGAGGTCGTCGCGTCCGGTCCAGATGGCACCGTGGCGGTCGGCACCGATCACGTAGCCGGCGCCGGCGTTGAGCAGGATCTTGCCGATGGCGACGCCGGCGGCGCCGACACCCGAGATCACGATTCGGAGGTCTTCGATCTTTTTGTCGACGAGCTTCAGCGAGTTGGCCAAGGCGGCGAGGGTGACCACGGCGGTGCCGTGCTGATCGTCGTGAAAGACGGGGATGTCGAGCGATTCTTTGAGCCGTTCTTCGATGTCGAACGCACCGGGGGAGGCAATGTCTTCGAGGTTTACGCCGCCGAAGGTGGGGGCGAGGCGTTCGACGGTTTCGACGATCTCGTCGGGATCTTTGGTGTCGAGGCAGATCGGGAACGCATCGACGCCAGCGAACTCCTTGAACAGCAGCGCCTTGCCCTCCATAACCGGCATGGCGGCTTCGGGGCCGATGTCGCCGAGCCCGAGTACTGCGGTGCCGTCGCTGACGATGGCGACCGTGTTCTTTTTGATCGTGTACTCGTGGGCGAGCGACTCGTCTTCGGCGATCGCCATGCAGACCCGGGCCACACCGGGGGTGTATGCCATCGAAAGGTCGTCGGCGTCGCCAACCGACGCGAGGGTTTTCGACTCGATCTTGCCGCCTTCGTGCATGCGGAAGGTGCGGTCGTGCCACTCGAGTACGTCGACGCCATCGAGTCCTTCGAGCGCTTCGATGATGGTGACCTGGTGTTCTTCGTTGCGGCAGTTGACGCAGATGCTGCGTTCGATCGACCGGCCCTTGGCCTCAAACCCTTCGACGACAGCGATGTTGCCGCCCAGGTCGCCAATGGCGGTGGCGAGCGCACCAAGAATGCCGGGGCTGTTCTTGAGGCGAACCCGAATGTGAATTTGGTATGCAGCGGTAGCGGTGGCCATCGGCGGACCCTAGAACGAAGCCGTGACCGGCGCACAAACGGGCACCCGCGCCGGTGGGCTCGCCGCTTCAAATAGAGTTGGGCGATGGCAAAGATTCCTGCAACCGAGCGGTTCGCCGCCGCGATCGCTCCCTTGGGTTTTGTGCCCGACGTGGTGCGCTTTGGCGAGGACACCCGGACCGCCGAACAAGCGGCGGCCGCCGTCGAGTGCGATGTCGCTCAGATTGTGAAATCGCTCGTGTTCTTCGATGGCGACGAACCGGTGTTGGTGTTGACCTCGGGCGCCAACCGGGTCGACGGCGCCAAGGTCAGTGCCGATCTTCGACGAGGCAACGCTGACGACGTGCGGTCGCTCACCGGCTTCGCTATCGGCGGCACACCGCCCTTTGGTCACCTCACCAAGTTGCGAACCATCGTCGACGAGTCGTTGCTGGCGTTCGACAAAGTGTGGGCAGCCGCAGGAGCGCCAGACTCGGTGTTCCCGATCGACCCGAAGCAGCTAGTGGAGTTCACCGACGCGTCGGTGCAGGACGTGGCCGAGGCGTAATCGGTCGAGGTCCACTACGTTCGGGGCCATGACTGTTGCTGTTGTTACTGGTTCGAACTCGGGCATCGGAAGATCGGCTGCGGTCGACCTCGCGGCGAAAGGGTGGACCGTTTACGGCACCATGCGGTCGCTCGACAAAGGCACCAAACTCAAGGCCATGGCCGACGAGGCCGGCGTAACCGTGCATCCGGTCGTGTGCGACGTTACCGATACCGACTCGGTCAACAAGGCAGTCGCCGAGGTGCTCGACGACGCTGGTCAGATCGATGTGCTTGTGAACAACGCTGGCATCGGTGGCAACGGGGTCGCCGAAGAATCTCCCCTTGAGATGTACGCCGAGGTGTTTGATGTCAACGTGATGGGCATCGTGCGTGGTGTGCAAGCCGTTGCGCCGCATATGCGCAGCCGCGGAAGCGGCACGATCGTCAACATCTCGTCGGTCGCGGGGCGAATCGCCGCGCTCGCCCAATCGCCCTATGTCGCCTCGAAGTGGGCGGTCGAAGGCCTTAGCGAAGGCATGGCGCAAGAGTTGGCCCCGCACGGTATCCGGGTCGTGATCGTGGAGCCGGGTGTTGTGAAGACCGCGATCTTGGCCAAGAACGAGGATGCTCCCAACGAGTCAGGCGCCTACGACGCTGCGTATCGCCGGCTGTTTGGCTTCTACATGGCCGGCATGGCGAACCCGGGTCATCCCTCTGAGGTCGCCGAGGTCATCCATGAAGCGGTGACCACCGACGAGTACAAGCTGCGCTGGACCTGCGGTTGGGGTGGTCCCGAACTCACCGCAAACCGCGCCAAAGTGAGTGACGAGGATTGGGTTGCGATGGGTGCGATCGAAGACGACGCCGAGTACAACGCCCGGTTCAAAGAACTCTTCGGCCTCGATCTGGGCTAGTTCGCCTCTAGTAGCCGACCGCTTCGCCGACCACGGACCTTGGGTCGGAGGCACCGGCGTAGCGAGCACCGTCGACGCCGAGGTCGATCATGTGGGCGTGGCCGAACGCCGAGGGGTTTTGGTCTTGAATCTCGACCGTGTGACCTCGTTTGGTGAGCTCGTCGGCCCAGCCGGCGGCGTGGGGTTCGAGTTCGACTCGTACGTTCCCGGCGCCGCTCCAGGTCTCGAAACCCGAGAGTGGATCGGGTGACGCCAGGGTGAAACGACCGGCCGAGATGATCTCGCCTGGCTGCTGGGTGGTGGTGAGTAGGCGGGTGAGCATCTGCAACACCACCTGCGGCTGGGCGTCGCCGCCCATCGTGCCGAGGATGGCTCGCAGCGACCCGTCAGGTCGGGTGACCAAGGCAGGGGAGAGGGTGTGCGGGGGTCGACGGCCCGGGCCGTACTCGGCCGGGTGGCCAGTTTCGAGCGAGAAACCGAGGCCCCGGTTGTGCAGGAACAGCCCGGTGTCGCCGACCACGATGTGGCTACCGAAGTCGCGAGCGTTCGACTGGATAAGCGACACGCCCATGCCGGCGTCGTCGATGGCGCACATGTACATCGTCCCGCCGTCGCCCCAGCTATCGCCCCAGTCGGCGGCGCGGTCAGGGCTGATGCGGGCTCGGCGTGGTGCAAGGCGCTCTTCGCTGATCAGTGCGTTGCCGTCGGCGCCTTCGTGCAGCACCTGTGGGCGGTCGAAGCCAGCTGCCCGGCACGATTCGATGATGAGGTGTGCCCAGGTCGGGTCGGTCGGATCGGTGGGCAGATCGAGTCCTTCGGCGATGCGGGCGCCGGCCAGGCTGAGGTACCCCTGGGAGTTTGGCGGAACCGTCCAGACGTCGTGGCCCCAGACCCGCACACGTAACGGATCGACCCAGTCGGCCTGGATGGTGGCCAGATCGTCGGCGGTGTACTCGTCGGCCACGTCGGGTCGGCGGCCTGCTTCGATCAGGGCCTCGCCAAACTCGCCTTGGTAGAACCCGGCCCGCCCGTCGGTGGCTATGGCTTCGAGGGTCCGAGCTGCGCCCGGGCGAGTAACGGTTGCGCCTCTGGCCAGGTTCACGATGTCGGTGTTGCCCGGCACGTCGCTCACCGATCGTGACACGTACGACAGCAGGGGTGAGGCGGTGAACCCGTCGGCGGCGAAGGCGATTGCGGGGGCGACGAGCTCGGCCATTGGCTGGGTACCGTAGCGTTCGGCCAGCATCATCCAGCCGTCGACGCAGCCGGGTACAGGAGCAGCGGAGATGTTGCCTCGGTGGGGAACGGTGGTGAGGCCTTCGGCGCGCAACCGGTCGGGGTTGGCACCCGAGCCGGCTCGGCCCGATGCGTTGAGCACCGTTGGGGCCTGGCCCGGTTCGTACACGATGGCGAACAGGTCGCCGCCAAGGCCGCACATATGTTGTTGGGTAACCGCCAGCACGGCGTTGGTAGCGATCGCCGCGTCGACCGCATTGCCGCCGTGGCGCAGTACCTCGACCCCCGCACGGGACGCCTCGGCATCGACCGAGCACACCATCGCGTGCTCGGCAAAAACGGTCTCGGTGTGCTGACTAGGCGGGTTCATCCGCCAAGTCTGTCACGGTGTCTCGACCACGCGGGTCTGCGCCTGCCCATCGACCACGTTGTGTGCTGAGCGGCGCGAAACTCTAGGGTGTGCGGGTCCGGCAACGGCGCCGGGAAAGTACGAAGAGAGGCAGTGCAATGCGCGTTGGATTTATTGGCCTGGGAAACGTGGGCGGCAAGCTAGCTGGATCGTTGATCCGCAACGGTCTTGAGGTCACGGTTCGCGACCTCGACAAAGCGGTGGCTCAACCGTTTCTCGACCAAGGCGCAGCCTGGGCTGACTCGCCCAAGGAGATGGCCGCGTCGGTCGATTTCGTGATCACCTGCCTGCCGTCGCCCGCCGCATCGGCCGCCGTGCTCGAAGCCGACGACGGCGTTCTCGCCGGACTCAGCGCTGGCAAGGTTTGGATGGAGATGAGCACCACCGACGAAGCCGAGGTCACCCGCCTCGGCGAGAAGGTGAAGGCCCTGGGCGCCGAACCGGTCGACTGCCCGGTGTCGGGTGGTTGCCACCGGGCCGCAACGGGCAACATCGCCATCTTTGCCGGCTGCGAGCGCGAAACCTTCGAGAAGATTCTGCCAATTCTCACCACCATTGGCCGACGGGTGCTTCACACCGGCGAACTGGGCTCCGCGTCGGTCCTCAAGGTGGTCACCAACTACCTGGCCACCGCCAACTTGCTCAGCGTGTGCGAAGCACTGGTTACCTCCAAGGCGGCCGGTATGGATCTCAACGTTGCGTATGAAGCGATCGCCATCTCGAGCGGCAACTCGTTTGTGCACGAAACCGAAGGGCAGGTGATCCTCAACGGTTCGCGCGACATCAACTTCACGATGGACCTGGTGAAGAAAGACATCGGCCTCTTCCAGGCGGTGGCCGACCGGGCCAACGTGCCCCTCGAAATCAGCCCGCTCCTCATCGAGATTTTCGACGACGGCATCGAGCGGTACGGCGATCGCGAATGGTCGCCCAACATCATCCGCCGACTCGAAGATGCAACCGGCCTCGACATCACCGCACCCGGATTCCCCGCCGAGATGACCGACGACGAACCCGAAGAGCCCGGCTACGAAGTGATACCCACCGGGAAATGATCTGAGAGGGCTCCCGAGAACCGCCTATGTGTTAGCGGCCACGCTGTTTGTGGTCTCGTGGGGAACCAACGTCTCGACTCCCTTCCTGGTGCTGTACCAGGACCGTCTCGACCTCAACCGGAGCGCCACCGTCGGGATCTTTGTGATCTACGTCGTGGGTATTCTCGGTGCACTGTTGGTCGCTGGACCACTGTCGGACCGGTACGGTCGGCGCCCGCTCGTCCTGCCCTTTGTGATGTTGTCGGCACTGGCTTCGCTCATCTTGGTTTTTGGCCGTGACTCGTTCGTGTTGTTGCTGCTCGGGCGGCTGCTGCTCGGTGCGGTGAGCGGTGTAGTGCTCGGCGTGGGTTCGGCATGGATGCTCGAACTGCTGGGCAAAGGTAACGAGTTGGTCGCCGCCCTCTTCACCACCATCATCACGTTCCTGGGTTTCGGATTCGGCCCCATGCTGTCGGCGTTGTACGAACGATTCTTCGATGCCCCGCTCGTCGTCCCGTTCTTGATGCACGTAGGCGTCACGTTGTTGGTGCTGCCGTTTGCGGCCCGAATCCCCGAGACCCACGACCCCATACCCAACCACCCGATTCGAGTGCGCCTCGGCGTGCCGGCCGAAGCCCGAAACGACTTCTTCGGCATCGTGTTGCCGGCCGCCGTCTGGGTGTTTGCCTTCCCGTCGACGGCCTTTGCGTTGTTTCCGGTGCTGTTGAGCGAGGCGATCGACGGATCCGAAGTTCTTATCGCCGGCGCCTGCGGCACCTTGACCTCGTGGGCGTCGCTCCTTGCTCGGCCGGTGGTCGGCCGGGTGAAGCAGCGCTGGTTGCTCTCGACCGGCATGGCGGCCGGTGTGGTGGGCTACATCTTCGGGACGGTGGCGTTCGCGTTTGAGACGTGGCCCTTGGCCCTGCCGGCCGCGGTGCTGGCCGGGTTGGCGTCGGCCATCATCACCTCGGGTTGTTTGAAGCTGCTGGGTGAAATGGCCGACGACGAATCCCGCGGCAAGCTGACCTCGACCTTCTACCTGCTCGCCTATCCGGGCATGGCCATGCCACTGTTCATCACCACCCTCGGTGCGGTGTGGTCGGTGGCGAGCGCCCTACTGCTGGTGACCGCGGTGGCCGCCTTGCTCACGCTGCGGGCAGCGCTCTTGGCGCGCTCGGTCGTCGCCGCTTAACCCCACCCTCACATTCTGTGTATCGGCCGACACGCTTGGTTGGTCGCTCGCGCCACGGAACGATTTCGCAACTTCCTAGAAGCTGAAGGAGTAACGCAAACGAATCGACGGGGAGTCGGGAACATGAACAACCAAGCAGCTCGCAAAGTACGGAACAACCGAGGAACCGCATGGGCAGGAGCCGGCCTGGCGCTGGTCATGGCCTTCACCGGCTGCGGGGCCATCGCCGAGAAGGCGACCGAACGGGCCTTCGAAGAAGCCATCGAGGCTGGGCTCGAGGCCGACACCGGCGAGAAGGTCGAGATCGACCTCGACCCGAGCAATGGATCGTTCTCGGTAAGCGGCGAAGACGGCGAAGAGTTCTCGATCTCGGTCGACGAAGAAGCCGGCACCGTATCGATGGAGGCCGATGGCGAAGAAGTTGTCATGTCGGTCGACGAGGAAGAAGGAACCGTCACCATCGAAGGAGAAGGGGCCGACGGCTCGACCACGATGCAGTTCGGCGGTGACGACCTGCCGGAGAACTGGCCAGACTGGATGCCCGGAGTCGACGGCGACGTCATCAGTAGCAGCGAGTTCGGCATCGACGGTGACCGCATGATGTTTGCGGCTTTCGATACCGACGACGCCATGGGGGCGGGCTCCGAGGTTGCTGCACACCTGCGAGCGAACGGGTTCACCGAGCAGGCCCACAGCGAGGCGTCGGTCGACGGGGCGACCTACGAGACGTGGACGCTCACCTCAGGCGAGTTCGACGTGAACATCGTGGCCACCGATAGCGACACCGACTACGACCAACCGCTTTCGGTGAACATCATGACCGCCGACGGCTAGTCGAAGTCGGGGAGCCGTAGCTGGTACACCTCGGCGTCGATGCCACAGGAACCACCATCGCTGTTGAACCAGACTTTGGTGAACGTACGATTTACCACTGCGTGGGGCTCGGTCCAGTACGAGTCCCCGCAGTTGTACGTGTGGGCGAGGTTGAGGATCCGCCCGTTCGGTTCGAGCTCGACCGCAAAGATCTTGTTGCAGGTCCAGTTGGTGTCGTCCTTGCAGTTGTAGGTCGAGGCGACCACCCAGCCGGGTTTGTCGTACCCCTTGCCCGAGATGTGGATCGACGTGTTGCCGCCGGCGTAGATATCGAAGATGCGGGTTTCGTCGAGGTCGTCGAGGTCGGTCGCCACGAGCCAGCCGGCATTCGGACCGCTCGAGAAATCGATGTATACGTAGGTGTCGCGGCCCTGATTGTTCAGGGCGATGTCGCTGTGATCGGCTTTCTGGTTGATGCGGCGCTCGTTGCGAAGATCGGCGTCGTACACGTAGGTGCCTCGGCCGTAGCCCGCCACTACGTACTCGCCGGTCGGCGACATCGACACCCAGTCGAGGGCGCCGACGTTGGTACGCAGGTTCCGGGTACCGAGCACCGTGTTGGTTTTGAGGTCGTAGCTGATGATGCCGAGCGGCTGTTCGGCCGAGTTGTACACGATCCAGGCGTGACGGAATCCGTCGGCGCTGGGCGACCCTTCGGCTCGATCCTTCATGTACGTAGCATCGGGCCAGACCGCTTGGGCTCGGCTGGTGAGATCGGCCAGCACGACCTTGGTGTCCTTCACGACGTTTACCTGATTGAGCTTCAGGCTGCCGGTGGAGGCGTTCGGGCCGTCGAGGTAGCGCAGGAATCGCTGGGCAACCGGATGCCACTGAGGTTCGGCGTCGGGGTGGATGTCGAGGGTGGCCACATGCTTTCCGTTGAGACGAGTGACGTGGTATTCGGCGTCGCCGTGGTAGGTGAGGAAGAGCTTGCCTCTCGATGACTCGGCTTGGCGTCGGCTGTAGGTGTTGCGGTTGAACCGGGTGCCGGTGGCGTCGGACCGGCGTCGAACTTGGGTGCCGTACACCGGGTCGAAGCGCTTCTCTCGTAGCGGCGGTCGCGACCACGTGGGGTCCGGGGGAGTGGTGTCGTAACCCCACACGAGCCCCTGGGTTGGCTGGGTCGCCTCGACCCACCGTTCAGGTTCAGCCTGAGCAGGTGCCACCAAAACAGCGGCCAACAGACCAACAACAACCAAAGTCCTCAAAGCAAAGCGCATACCAAGTAACTCGCACGAACCCCAGTCGAGGGGGGACCGTGTCGGTCTTCGGTCCTAGCGGACCTTCGAGCCTGACGGAGTTTCGGCCTCCGCTTCGCGTCGGTCTCAGCCCTGACGGGCTTCGATCCTTACGGAGTTTCGGCCTCCGCTTCGCTCCGACCAAAACGTCCCTCGCGTTGGTCGAAGTCCCGAGTTGCGCAGCAACTCGCTAAGGATTGAGGTCCGTCAGGACCGAAACCGACGGGCACTGGGTCGGTCTGCGGCCGCAAGCGGCCTTCGATCCTTACGGAGTTTCCGGTTCCGCTTCGCGTCGGTCTCAGCCCTGACGGGCTTCGATCCTTACGGAGTTTCGGCCTCCGCTTCGCTCCGACCAAAACGTCCCTGATTGTGAGTGCGCAGAGGTCCCGAGTTGCGAAGCAACTCGCTAAGGATCGTAGGTCCGCTAGGACCGAAGACCG
>CALHTF010000091.1 GCA_938038815.1 uncultured Acidimicrobiales bacterium
CCGCCGACCGAGCGCACCCACCGCCTCTGCGACGTCGTCGAGGTGGTCGGATTGGTTGCTGATGGCCACCACATCGGCGCCAGCTTGGGCCACGGTCGTGCACACCGCCGAGCCGATTCCGCCGCCCCCGGCCCCCACGACCGCCACACAACGACCGGTCAGATCTACCTCGATAGTCATGCCCCCGAACCTAGCCGTGGCCCGCCCGGCCTCCGAATTACGTGCTGCGCCCCAAGACGGCCAGCGTTTCTACGTGATCGGTACCTGGAAACATGTCGAAGGCGGCGATCTGTTCGACCCGCAGCCCGACCTCGGCGAGTCCGGCCACGTCGGCGGCGAACGAGTCGACGTTGCAGGCGACGAGCAGCACTCGAGCGCTGGTCGTTGGCCCCAGGAGGTCGGCGACCGCTTGGTAGCTGGCCTTGTCGCCCAGTCCCGAACGAGGCGGGTCGAGGACCACAAGGTCGGCGGCCGCGAGGCCAAGGTCGCCGATTCGGCGGGCGTCGCCTTCGATGCACTCGATTCCGGCCAGCTCCGCTCGGCCGAGTTGAGCGATTGCATCGCCCGCCGTGTCGATCGCGGTCCCGCTCAACCCCTGAGCGACCAGCGGTACCGAGAAGTTGCCTGCGCCGCTAAAGGCGTCGATGAACGTGGTGGCGCCGCTGGCCGCCGCTTCGGCGAGAACGCGGGCCACCAGCGACCGGTTGACCACCGAATTCACCTGCACAAACGAGGTGATGGGCACGTCGACAACAACATCGACCCCGTCGATGGTCGCCACCCGATACGCCAAGGTCGGCGGAACTCCGCCACTCGGCTGCGCCACCAGCCACGACGCTCCGAGGGCGTTCGACAGCCGGGCGGATTCCACCGGGTCCGACACCGCAAGCCCAACGGCGCTGGTGCCGGTATCGCCAACCCGAACCTCCACATGACGCACGCCGGCCAGCAACGTCGAGTCGGCGGCGGTGGCCGCACGCAGGTCGGTTATGGCCGCCCACAGATCGTCTCGCACCACGGCGCATCCGTCGCGTTTGGCGTGGTTGAAGAAGTCGGCCCGACCGCCCACCACCTGCAAGCGCATCCGGTTGCGATACCCGAACCGCGGGGACTGGGTGTCGGTCCACGCCACGTCGCTACCGATACCACGCGACCGAAGGGCGGTTCGCACCATCTCGACCTTGGTTTCTTGCTCGGCCACGCGAGAAACGGCCAGCTGCGGGCACCCGCCACAGCTCTGTTGCACCGGGCAGCTCTCGACGGTCACGACGCAAACCTAGAGCCAATTCGACCAATTCGCGGGCAACATCACCCATCCAAACCGTAGGTACTGTCAGACTTGCGACGTGACCGACTCGATCGATACCGAATCTGACACCGTCTGGCTAAGCGAAGACGACTTAGAGACCGTCCGCGGCCGCGTGCCCATGGTCTATGTCGAAGCCGTGCCGGTGCGAGTCGACGAGCTCGGCGAGGTGACCCACGTTGGCCTGCTGTTGCGAGGCCGACCCGACGGCACCATCTCCCGAGCGATCGTGAGCGGCCGGGTGCTCTACGGCGAAACGATTCGCCAAGCCCTCAACCGGCACCTCGACAAGGATCTCGGACCGGCTGCCTTTGCCCGGGTGCCGGCATCGCCGGTGCCGTTCACAGTGGCCGAGTACATGCCCAACCCCACGCTCACCGGCTACTACGACCCCCGTCAACACGCGGTGAGCCTGGCGTATGTCGTACCGGTGCAGGGCGACTGCACCCCGAGCCAGGATGCGTTGGAGTTTGCGTGGCTCACCTGCGAGGAAGCGTCGGGTATCGATGTTTCCGCCGAGATGTCGGGCGGCCAAGATCGCTTGGTGCGGCTTGCTCTCGCTCACTGCGCTCGTCTCCCGTAGATTGGGCCGATGCATGTTGATCAACTTCGTCTCGACGACAAAGTCGCGGTTGTAACCGGCGCCGCGCAAGGGATCGGGGCCGCTACCGCGTTGGCGTTGGCCGATCTCGGAGCCCACGTCGCGGTCTGCGACCTGGTGGAAGAAGGACTCACCACCACCGCCCAAGGCATCGCCGAGCGAGGACGCAAGGTTCATGCCGGCGTGCTCGACTGCCGCGAGTCCGATTCGATGGATCAGTTCTTTGGCGCGGTCCACGACCAACTCGGTCCCATAGACATCATCGTGAACAACGCAGGCGGCGGCTTTTGGTCGACCTTCGACGGGGTGTCGCTCAAGGGCGAGAACATGCTCATCCGCGAGAACTTCGGCACGGTCACCAACGGCGTGCGCTACGGCGTGCCCCGCATGAACGACGGCGGCTCGATCATCAACGTGACCTCGGTCGAGGCGTATCACGCCGCCCCGGGCTTTGCGGTCTACGCCGCCATGAAGGCGGCGGTTCAACAGTTCACCCAATCGATGGCGGTCGAACTCGGCGGCCGTGGTATCCGGGTGAACTGTATCGCCCCCGACATGACCAAGACCCCCGGCGACGACCAGCTCGGCGAAGACTCAGGTGCGCTGATCGAAGGGCTTCACCCCACGCCGCTGCGCCGCTGGGCGGTCCCCGAGGAACAAGCATCGGTCGTGTGCTTTTTGGCTTCGGACCTCGCCAGCTTTATCACCGGCACCTCGATTCCGGTCGATGGCGGCACCACGGCCGCTGCGGCGTGGAAGGTCCGGCTCGACGGCACGTTTGGGATGTAGCTACAGGCCGCTGCCCGTGTAGGCCGCCTCGTCGGCGAGCTGCTCAACCTTGCGTAGCCGGTCGGCGATCACGGTTCGGTCGGTACCAAAGGCGATCGAGAGCGCCGGCACCACGTCGTCGAGGTTCGAGCATTCGGCCACGGCGCGAGACATATGGTGGTTGAGTTCGATCTGCACGGCGTTGAGTTCGACGCTCACCGAGCTGAGCGACAACCAGAAGTCGGCCTTGGTGTACGTGCGACACAGCGCGCCTGGCTCCGCGTCGGGCTCGACACCGATATAGACACCGGCTGCGTCCTCGGCGGTCATCTGCGGGTTCACCCCCGAGAGCGCCTGGAAGGTCGCCAACCATCGTTTGGCGCTGTCGGGCGCACCCAGGCCGTTGTGGCCTGGTGGCCCCACGGGTGCCCCCGGCTCGGCGACTTCGGGTTCACGCTCGACCGGCGCAGCATCTCCCTCGGCCACCCCAGCAGAGTCTTGCTGGCCGAGCGGCCATACCCGATCCGCGATCTCCTCGGCCTTGGCGGTGCCGTAGAGGATCAGAAAAGCAACCAACGCAAGCATCGCCACCATGTAGATCGCCAGCCGAGCGAGTTGGCGACGGACGGGCACCTCGTACAGATCGTCGTCGAAATACACCTGGCCGTCGTCGGCCACGTACTGGCCGGGCTGCACGACCATGGTCGGCTGCGCAGCCGGTTCGGGGTCGGGCAATAGCGACGTGTCGTACTCGGCCCGGAGTTTCGGGTCGGCCAAGGTGGCATGAGCAACCGCCACCGCCTCGAACCGTTCGCGGGTGCCACCAGCATCGGGATGGTGGGTTTTGCTCAGCGACCGGTAGCGGGCACGGATCTGCTCGACCGAAGCATCGGGGGCGACTCCGAGAACGTCGTAATGCGTCGCCTGCGTAGGCGACGTGGTTCGCCCCGCGACCCGACCAGTAGACACTCGTTAAACCGTACCGCAGTAGTGCGATTTCGTACCTTCGCAGCCCGTCACGGCGGTGTGAGCTCTTGGGTTCCCGTGGCGACCACGTCGAGGCGCCGCTCGGCAAAGCGCCATCCACCGGGTGCGCGGTCGTCGCGGCGGAACCGGTCGTGATAGCGGATATGCATCACCAGATCGACCACCACCCCGGTCGATTCGTCGGGCGCGCTGAAGTGGCGGGCGGTGCAGTAGGTCTGGCCAGCGGGTTCACCATCGTCGCCCTCGGCTATGAGCACCTGGCCAACCAAGTGGAAGGTCCGGTCGTAGCGGCCCAGGCCAGCGACCGCCTCGGCTATTTCGGCCGCACCGGTTCGCTCGCCCCGAGCGGTGATCAGGCGGCCATCGTCGCCAAACAGCGCGGCCATCTCGTCGAAGGCCTTATCGTCGGCGGCCGCGGCATACCGGTAGCTGAGCGACCGCAGCGCCTCGGTGGTTGCCTGGTCGAGCATCGACTACTGGTTCTTTGGCAACTCGTTGAACGGGGTCGACTTGTCGTAGCCCGGTTCTTTCGCCAGCCCGAGCACCCGCTCGCCGATGATGTTCTTTTGCACCTGGTTCGTTCCGCCGTAGATCGACGGGGCCAGCGAGAACAACGCTAACTCGCTGATGGTCGGGTCGGTCGAGGACGACTCGCCCGACAACATGCCATCGGCGCCGGCGGTTGCGAGGCCGAACTCGCGGAACGCGTGGTGGATTTCGGCGTCGAACAGTTTGGCGATGTTTCCTTCTGCTCCGGTGCGCTGATTTTTGACCCGCGAGCGCGAGATGTTGAGCTTGTTGATCTGCAACATCGTGTAGAGCCGCATCAGTTCCTGGCGGAACAGTGGGTCGTCGGTGCGGCCAAGTTCGGTCGCCAGCTTGAGGTACCGCCCATAGAGGCGCATGCCGACACCGGGTACGGCGGCGCCTGCCCGCTTTTCTTTCGATCGGGCAACAACCTCGCCGACGACCCGGTCGAAGGCGTTGGCGATCGAACCGGGACTCGCCGACGCAAAGCCCGCCGAACCGCCTCCGATATGGGCCCGCTCGTGCATCAGGGTGGTGTTGCCGACCCGCCAGCCATCGCCGCGGTCGCCGATCATGGCGTCGTTGCCGACCCGGGCATCGTCCATAAACACTTCGCTAAAGAACGCCCGCCCGGTCATTTCTTTCAGCGGCCGCACGTCGACACCGTCCTGGTCCATCGGCAAAGCGAAGTAGCTGATGCCTTGATGCTTGGGAGCCTCGGGATCGGTGCGAGCCAACAACATGCCGTAGTCGGCAATGCCGCCTTGGGACGTCCAGACCTTCTGGCCAGTGAAGTTCCACTCGTCGCCGTCGAGTTCGCCCTTGGTTTGCAGACCGGCAAGATCCGAACCGGCGCCCGGTTCGGAGAACAGCTGGCACCACGCCTCTTGGCCGTTGAGGATCTGGGGGATGTACCGGTTGATCTGCTCCTCGGTGCCGTGGTCGGCGATGGTGGGCGCAGCCAACATGTAACCCAGGCCGGGTGGCGGACCAACAACGTCGCGGGCCGCCATGGTCCGCATGGCGGCCATTTCCATCGACTGGCTCCAACCCTTGCCAAAGGCATGCTCGGGTAGCGACGGGTGGGCGTACCCGGAGTCGGCCAGCAGCTGCCACCACTGTCCCACGGTCATCTCGGGGTCCCAGTTGGCGTCGATCCACGCCCCAACTTCGGCCTCAACGTCTACGGTTGCCGAGCTTTCTTTTGCCATGAGATGGGGTCCTAATCGTTCGATTCGTTTGGTTCGCCGTCGCCGGCGACAAGGTGGGCCAGGTCGGTCTTTAGGGTACGGCGAAGAAGCTTGCCCGTCTCGTTGTACGGCAAGGCTTCGGCGATCACAATGTGATCGGGGGTACGCGACGACCGCAGCTTGTCTTGGACAAAATCTTGCACCTCGGGCACCGAGATCTCCGCCCCTTGGGCCGGCACCACGACCGCCGCCACCACTTCGCCCCACTGGTCGTCGGGCAGGCCAATCGCTGCGGCGTCGACGATGGCGTCGTGGGCGAGCAACACATCTTCGATCTCACCGGGCGAAATGTTCTCGCCGCCGCGGATGATGATGTCGTCGAGTCGGGCCTCGACGAACAGATAGTTGTCGGCGTCGAGGCGGCCACCATCGTTGGTCGGCAGCCAGCCATCGGGGGTCATGCGAGAATCGCGCCCCACGTACTCCCCCGAGACCTGCTCGCCTCGAACCCAAATCTCGCCGCTCTCCCCCGTCGGAACTTCCGCTCCTTCGTCGTCGCGGATCGATACCTCGAGCATCGGCAACGGTTGGCCGGCCGAGCCCAGCCGGGCACGGACCGCCGGGTCGTCGCTAGCGAGCGCCGCCCGGTGGTCGTCGGGACCCAAAATGGCGATGGTCGAGCTGGTTTCGGTCAACCCATAGGCGTTGACAAAGTTGGTGTCAGGCATCAACTCGAGCGCCCGTTGGATGACCGGCGCCGGCATCTTTCCGCCGCCGTAGGAAAGGGCTCGCAGGGTCGACAGACCACCAGCGTCGAGGTCGTCACGAGCGTCGAGGCGTTCGACGATGCGGGCCAACATGGTCGGCACAACCATGGCGTGGGTAATGCCTTCGGCTCGCACCGTGTCGATCCACCGGTCGGCGTCGAAGTTGGGCATTTGCACGATACGGCGCCCCGAGTAGATCGAACTGCAAAGCGCAGCCATACCGGCGACGTGGTACGGCGGGACCGCCACCAGGGTGGCTTCGTCTTCGCCCGCTCCCATGAACTCGACCGACCCCAAGATGTAGGACACCAGGTGTTTGTGACGCAGCACGGCGGCTTTGGGCGCCCCAGTGGTACCCGAGGTGTACAAGAGCACCGCGATGTCTTCGGCTTCCATCGCCCACTCGTCGGCCTCTTCGCCCTCGGGCGCTCCCGCCGCGACCCGGGCAAGAAAGTCGGGCCGGTCGATCTGGTCGAAGTTCTCGACCGTCGGCACCGGCGACTCGCCCACCACCACGGCAGCGGGGGCAACCTGGTCGGCCAGGCTCGCCAGTTCGGGTTGGGTCAACCGGTAGTTGAGCGGCACAAACGGCTTTCCGGCCCACGCGGCGCCAAACAGCGCCACGGGCAACGCCGGGCTACTCACATCGACCAAGGCAACCCGCTCGACACCGGCGTGGGCGAAAACGCTGGCCGCCGCACCCGCTTGGGCGAACAGTTCGGTGTAGGTGGTGCCCGATCCGTCTCGACTCCCGATGGCGGTCCGGTCACCAAACCCGGACGCGGCCATCTCGAGCAACATCATGAGGTTCATGGTTACTTCTTACGCAGCAGCAGATTCGAGGATGTGAACACCACAGGCCGAGCCGAGCCCAATGACGTGAGCTAGGCCGATCCGAGCACCGTCGATCTGACGATCGCCCGCCTCGCCACGAAGGTGATGGCAGACCTCCCAGACATTGGCGATGCCGGTGGCCGAAATGGGATGCCCCTTGGACTGCAGACCACCCGAAACGTTGACCGGTCGCTCGCCGTCGCGGAACGGCTTGCCCGACTCGAAGAAGTCGACCGCACCGCCCTCGTCGCACAACATCAGGTTGTCGTAGTGCACAAGCTCGGCGGTGGCGAAGCAGTCGTGGAGTTCGACCAAGTCGAGGTCTTCGGGGCCAACCGACGCGGCCTCGTAGGCTTGGGTTGCGGCCATCCGGGTCAAGGTGTTGACGTCGGGAAGGATCTGGCAACCGTCCTGCCACGGATCGCTGGTGAGCACCGAGGCCCGAATCTTCACCGCTCGTTTTTGTTGCTCGTCGGACAAGCTCTTGAGCTTTTCTCCCGACACCAGAACCGCAGCGGCCGCGCCGTCACAGTTCGCCGAGCACATCGGCCGAGTGTTGGGATAGGCGATCATCAGGTCGCCCATGATCTGTTCGAGCGACATCGACTTCGAGTAAGCGGCCAGTGGATTAAGCACCGAGTGGTTGTGGTTCTTCTCGCTGATCTTGGCGAACAGCTCAAAGCTCGTGCCGCCGTACTTGTGGCCGTACTCCATGCCGACCTGGGCGAACACGCCGGGCATGGTTTGGGTTCCGATGCGACCATCGGTGGAGGCCACGGCGCCGTATCGGCCGTTCGGGGTCCACGTGTCATCGTCGCTCTTAGGCTTGCCGCCCCCACCGAGGAGTCCGGCACCGGCCAGTTTCTCGACCCCTACCGCCAGGCCCATGTCGCATTCGCCGGCCTTGATCGCCATGACCACGGTGCGCAGCGCGGTGGCGCCGGTCGCACACGCATTGGCGACGTTGTACACCGGGATGCCGGTTTGGCCGACCTGCTTTTGCAAGCTCTGGCCGAACCCCGGCGAGCCGAGCAGGTTGCCGGCCGCCAAGATGCCCATGTCGGCCATGGTGACCCCGCCGTCGGACAGCGCCGCCATTACCGCTTCGGCGCCCAGGTCGAGGGCGTCTTTGTCGGGATGCTTCCCGAACTTGGTCATGTTGATGCCGAGGATGAAGATGTCGTCGCTTGCCATGGTGTGCTCAGTTCTGTGGTGGTGTCTGTGGTGTCTGGTGTTGGTGTGCCGGGTCTGGGTAGGTACTTCGGAGTCGTGAAGGAGTTGCGAACGGGCGGGCTAGGCAGGTTCGAAACCAAAGCCGATGGCTTCGGTGCCCGCGCTATCGGCGCCGAGGCTGTAGGTGGCCAGCTTGACCGCCATCCCGAGCGACACCGTGTCGGCGTCGGGTTCACAGTTGATGATGTTGCCTCGCACCTGGGTACCGTCGCAGTCGATCACCGCAGCCACGAACGGCGTCGGGACACCGGGCGCGGCAAACGACACGATCGAGAAGGCGGTCACGATGCCCTCGGTCGCCACGGGTTCGGTGCTGAACTCGGTGCCAAAGCACGAGGCGCAGGCGTTACGCCGATCGAAGTACGCACTGCCACACGACGTGCATTTGGTGGCTTGGAGGTGCGGGTCGTCGCCGAGGACGAGGTAGTCGACCATCGGGATTTGGGTGCTGGTGTCGCTCATAGGAGCACCATAGATTCCCCATCGCAACAGGTTCTACTTTCCGCGATGGGTTTCGTTCGCTGCGTCGTTCGCCGCGAGGGGCCGATGCAGGCGTTCGCCGGAGCTAGTTACCGAGGCGAGCGGCCCGGTTTTCGCGCATCCAGGCGTCGATGATGTGGGTCTGGACCATCAAGGTCACAAAACAACCCACCGCCGCAGCCGCGCCCCACTTAAGACACGTGATCATCACATCGTCTAGCGCAGGACCGGCCTGCCAGACATCGGCGAACCACAGCGCGAGCGGAGCAATCGCCGCTACCGGAACAACCATCCAGCCGTTCTTGCGAAGCATGCCGGCAAACAACCCAATCAGATACACAACAACAATCATGAACCCGAAAGTAGAAGCTGCCGGCCATCGCCCGACAGGGCGATCGTGCCCATTTTGGGGCCCAAAAGTTCGGGCCAAACGACTCTGGCAACCAACCTCGTCGCGGCGCTAACGGGCTAGCTCGTGACGTAGTCACCCAACTTCGGTTCGGCCATCTCGGCGGTGAACCGCTCAAACGGGAACGGCCAGGCAAACGGGATGCCCCGATCGTCGAGGTACCAACTCCGACAACCGGTTGCCCACACCGTTTTGGTCGCTGCCTCAACCCGCTCTTCGTCGAACTTGATGGCCGCTTGCTCCGACGGGTGCACAAAGTCGGCCTGGCCAGCCCGCCACAGTTCGACCAACTGCATGATGTAGCCAAACTGCATCTCGGCGGTGGCGATCAACGAGAAGTTGCCGACCGGACTGTTCGGACCGTTGAGCATGAAGAAGTTCGGAAAGCCGTGCACCCCAAGCGAGAGGTACGCCGACGGGCGTTCGGCCCACACATCGTCGAGCATCACGCCATCGACCCCAGAGATATCCATCGGACGCATGAACCGGTCGACATGGAACCCGGTGGCCAACACGACGATGTCGACCTCGTGCAACACACCGTCGTCGGTCCGCACGCCGGTCGGTTCGACCGCCGCGATTCCCGTGCGCACCACCTCGACTGGATCGGACTGAATCGCCTCGTAGAAATTGTGGGAGACCACCAGACGCTTGCAGCCCAACGTGTAGTCGGGGGTGAGCTTGGCCCGCAGCTCGGGGTCGGCAATCTTGGACTCGAGTTCGGCGGTGCACACCGCTTCCATGTCGACCACCATCTGGGCGTCCTTGTCGAGGATGTCCGAAGCAAACCCGTGGTGGAAGCTGTCCGACAACGACTCATGCAGATTGCGCAACAGGTCGGCGTCGGTGCGGAACGCTTCGCGTTCCTCCTCGGTATACGGGGTCTGCTCGATGGGCACGACCCACTGCGGCGTGCGCATAAACAACGAGAGCTTCTTCGCTCGTGGCGCGAGGGCACCGGTGAGCTGGGTTCCGGTCGAGCCGTTGCCGATGATCGCGATGCGTTTGCCATCGAGCTCGACATCGTGGTCCCACTGCGCGCTGTGGAAGATGTCGCCACCGAACGTGTCGAGCCCTTCGATATCGGGCCGTTTGGGGTGGTGCAGAATCCCGGTGGCCGCGATCACCCAGTCGAAGTGGTCGGCATAGCCACTTTCGGTCGTGACGTTCCAGGCTTCGCCATCCCAGGCTGCACCCGCGACGGCGTCGCCGAAGCGAATGTGGGCATCGATGCCGTACTTGGCCACGATGTTCTCAAAGTACTGCTGGATCTCCGAACCAGGAGAGCAGAACGATCCCCAGTCCGGGTTCAGTTCGAACGAGTAGCTGTAAATGTGCGACGGCACGTCGCAGGCGATCCCGGGGTAGGTGTTCTCTCGCCACGTTCCGCCGACGTTGTCGGCCTTTTCGAACACGGTGAAGTCGATGCCGGCCTCTTGCAGCTTGATCGCCGCCAGGATTCCCGACATCCCGGCCCCGATAATGGCGAATTTTGGCTCGTCGCGGTTGGTCATGGCCGTATCTTCGCGCCCGGCGGGGAAAAATGCAGATCCTCCCGGGATCAGGCAGTTCTGATCGTTTGGCTCTACTCTTTCGGGGAAACCAGCCATCACCTCGTGACACCGCCGCCAATAGGGCCAAATGCCCCGTTGACGCAGTGCTTTCAATGCAGTTCAGTGGATTTGATGCCAGCATCAGACGAAATCGATGAAATGCCGTACCGCCCGTCGGCGCGACTGGCTGTCGCCATCACCGCGCAAGGCGCGGTGCTGCGCACCGCCGGTCTCGGACCCGACCGCGAGCTCACGTACCACGAGTTGGCCTTTATGGCGGCCGTCGACGCCAACGATGGCCGCGACGCCGAACGCCTCAGCAACGAGTTCGCCACCGACTCGATTAGCGCCACCGACCTCATGAGCCTGTTGCGGCCGGGCATCTGGCAACGCCGCCCCGACCGCGTGGTGTCGTTTCCCTCTCGCACACCGTCGCCCGAAGCCATCGCTGGTTCGACCTTCGCCGAAACCGACGAACTGCTGCTTCGGACTCCCCTACCGCTTTTCTTGCTCGACGGCTTCTACAGCTACGTCGACCATGACGGGTTTTGCTCGGCCCAATTCAGTACCAGCGAGCTACTCGCCATCGGCGAGTTCGTCGACACCCAAGCGTCGATCGGTGCGGCGTTTGCCCGTCACCAGAATCTTGGTGCCGTCGCCCTCGACCGGGCCGGTTTCGATGAGGCGGTTGCGAAAGCGATCGCCGCCAACATCGCCATCCTCAACGGTCCGTTTCCTGAGAAGATGCAGCTGCTGCTTTTCGGCGACCGGCCAAAGTTCACCGAAGTATTCCTCGCCCATCGCGACGCCCAAGACGAACAGGAAGCAGCTCGCGAGCAAGCCACCGGCCAAAAGCGCATGCGGGTGCTGCCGGTGTGCCGCGACTTCGATCCGCCACTCGGGCTCGGCATGGTCATCGCCTACGCCAAGGCGTACCACGACGGCGCCCTCGAGGAGCACTACCACTTCCGCACCGACTGGTTTTGGTCCGACGATTCCTACGTCGAGAAGTTCAGCGCCGAACCGGCCGTCTACCTGTTCTCGAACTACATGTGGAACCACAAGGCCAACCTCGATCTCAGCGAGCAGATCAAGAAGCGCTCGCCGATGAGCGTGATCATCCACGGTGGCCCCGACACCCCGCAGTACCCGGGCGACGACCAGAACCACTTCAACAACTTCCCGTCGGTCGACGTGATCGTCCGGGGCGAAGGCGAAGCAACTCTGGCCGAAACCCTCGACAAGCTGCGCCAAGTCGACTTCAGCGCCGACACCCTCGACCTCACACCGCTCACGGGCGTCGACGGCATTTGTTTCCGAGGTCCCGACGCCATGGTGCGCAACGACGACCGCGACCGCATCAAAGAGCTCGACATCATCCCATCGCCGCTGCTGACCGGCCTGTTCGACCCCTATCTCGACATCCCCGACCTGCCGTGGCTGATCGAAACCAACCGGGGATGCCCGTACGGTTGCACGTTTTGCGACTGGGGTTCGGCGACCAAGAGCCGTATTCGAAAGTTCGACCTCGAAAGGGTGTATGCCGAGATCGACTACACGGCAAAGGCTCGAGCCAGCAACCTCGGAGTCACCGACGCCAACTTTGGCATCTTTGAACGCGACGTCGACATCTCGCAGTACGTGGCCGACAAACATGTGGCCACCGGTCATCCGGTCACGTTCGGCGCCAACTTCGCCAAGAACACCAAGAAACACCTGCGCCACATCATCGAGATCATGGGTGAAGTGGGGATGTTCAGCCAGGGCACGTTGTCGCTTCAGACGATGGATGCCGGAACGCTCAAAGAGATCCGCCGCACCAACATCAAAACCGAGAAGTACGACGACTTGGCCGAGGAGATGCGCGCCGCTGGTCTGCCGCTGATGATCGAGCTCATGTTTGGGCTTCCCGGTTCGACCCTCGAAAGCGTCAAAAACGACCTCCAGGAATGCATCGACCGGGAGGTTCGAGCCCGCATGGCGCCGACGGTCATGTTGGTCAACAGCCCAATGAACGCTCCCGAATATCGCGAGCAGTCCAACGTCGACACCAACATCCCGATGGGCCCCGGCCGCCAGGCGCTGGTCGTACAGTCCGACACGTTCACCAAAGACGACTACAAGCTGATGGGGATCCTGCGCGGCCACTTCATCTTGTTTGAAGAGCTCGGCACCCTCAACCACCTCTCTCGGGTCATTCGCCAGGAATTCGGCACCCGGGAAGTCGACTTCTATCAGCGGCTCAGCGACACGATCGTCGCCCGGCCCGAACAGTTCCCCCATATCGACCGGTTCGTGCGCTACGCCCCCAAGGGCATGGGTCCGGGCGGTTCGTGGGCCCCGTTCTACGACGAGATCCGCCGGTTCCTCACCGACGTCGAACAGATCGAGATCAACGCCTCGATCGAGACCGCCCTCAAGGTGCAGCATGCCCTCGTGCCGACCTACGGACGCATGTTTCCTGTTGTTGTCCCGCTCGAACACGACTATGTCGCCTGGTACCGGGCGATGGTGCGGGAGAAGCGTACCAACCGGATCGATTGGGCGACCGCGGTGCCGAAGTTATCGACCTACAGCCCGGGCGACCTGGCGATCGACGATCCCGATCACAAGGTGACCAACAACTTGGGGATTCGCGAATACCACCTCGGCTTCGGCGCCGACTGGCAGTTCGAGACCGACCTGACCCGCGAGGGCCTGCTTCTCTGAGCGACTGGCTCACGAAAGTTCGTCTAGCCGCCACCGAACTGGCAGGCTAGACCCATGACTTCGTCACAAGCTGACATTCGACCGCTGGGTGGCTCGCTCGGTGCCGAGATCCGAGGGGTCGACTTAAACGCGTTGTCCGACGCCGACCGAGAGGCCGTTCATCAAGCGTTTGCCGACCATCTCGTGATCTTCTTCCCCGATCAGAACCTCACGCCGGACGGCCATCGCGACTTCGCCTCGACCTTCGGCGAACTCGAGATCATCCCGATCCTGGAAAAGGTCGACGAGCAAACCCACCCCGAAATCGTTCTGCTCGACGACATCAGCACGCCGGCCGCCGATGTGTGGCACACCGATGTCACCTACCGCGAGAGCCCCCCGATCACCGCCATCTTGCACATGATCGAGTGTCCGCCGGTCGGCGGCGACACGCAATGGATCAACCTCTACGAGGCGTTCGAAACCTTGTCGGAGCCAATGAAGGAAATGCTCGAGGGCATGACGGCGATCCACAAGAACACCTACGGGCCGGGCCACGCCGAGCACCCCGTCGTGCGGGTCCACCCGGTCACCGGCCGCAAGAGCATTTACGTAAACCGGATCTTCACCAGCCACATCCGCCAGCTGTCGCGCCCCGAGTCGCAGGCTTTGCTCCCCTTTCTTTTCCGTTGGTGCGAGCAGTCGCGGTTCTCGGTTCGGTACCGCTGGACCCCCGGCGCCGTGGCCATGTGGGATAACCGCTGCACCCTTCACTCGGTCGTCAACGACTGGGAAGGTCGCCGGGCGATTCAGCGGATCACCGTGCTCGGCGACAAACCGGTAGGCGTTGGCGAACCCCGCTGGCCCAAACACGACAAGACCGCAAACGGGGCCAGCGATTACTCCGGCTCGGTGTATCCGTTCTAGAACTAAGCAACAGCACTCCCAGTAGGCACACAAGAAGGAACTGAACAGCTATGCAAGGGCTCATCCTCGAAGGCACGACCGAAGACAGCATTCGCCTGTCAGACAACATCGAGCACGTCGCCGATCTCACGCCCCGTCAGGTGCGCGTCGAAGTTCGGGCCGCCGGAGTGTGCGGGTCGGACCTGAGCTGTGTCCACGGCAAGTACTACATGCCCACGCCCCTCGTCCCGGGCCACGAGGCCGCAGGCGTCGTTGTGGAGATCGGTTCGGCGGTCACCTACTGCGAGGTGGGCGACCACGTTGTACTGTCGACCTTTGGCAACTGTGGCCACTGCGCCACCTGCGAGGCAGGCGACCCCGGCAACTGCGGCGCCCTTGGCGGACTCGCCCAGCCGTATCAGGAAGGCGACCAACCGCTCTACAACTTCGCCAACATCGGAGCGTTTATTCAAGAGACCATCGTGTCGGAGAACCAGTGCATCCCAATTCCCAAAGAGGTACCGCTCGCATCGGCGGCCCTGATCGGCTGCGGAGTCATGACCGGCGCCGGCGCGGTGTTTAACCGGGCCAAGGTCACCTTGGGCGATACGTGTGTAGTGATCGGAGCCGGAGGTGTTGGCCTCAACGTCATCCAGGCCGCCGCGTTGTCGGGCGCCAGCCAGATCATCGCCATCGACCGAGCACCAACAAAGGAAAAGATGGCGCTGGAGTTCGGCGCCACCGACTTCTTGTTGGCCGACGGCGACGACTTCGACGCCATCGCCGAAGTAAAGAAGATGAGCGGCGGCGGCGTGACCCACGCGTTCGAAGTGGTCGGCAGCACCCAACTCCTCGCCGACGCGATCAGCATGACCAAAGCGGGCGGAAACATCTGCGCGGTGGGCGTACCCGACCTGACCGCCGAGGTGACCTACCCGTTCCAGGCACTGCACCAGAACAAGAACCTGATGGGCATTCGCGCCGGCGGCGGTAAGCCCCGCCACGATTTCCGGATGCTGGCCGACCTCTACCTCAAGGGCAAGCTCAAGCTCGACGAGATGATCTCGAACACCGCCGGCCTCGACGGTCTCCAAGCGGCATTCGATGCGCTCAAAGAAGGCGCGGAAGCTCGGACGGTTCTGCTCCCCCACGGCGAATGAGCGCAACCCGAGTTGCCCTGGTAACCGGCGCCAGCCGAGGCATCGGCAAAGGCATCGCGCAGCGCCTCGGCGCTGAGGGCTGCTCGGTCATTTGTGTGGCCCGCACCCTGGGCGAAGGCGATAGCCACCTCGACGGCTCGCTCGAACAAACGGTGGCCGAAATCACCGCCGCCGGCGGTTCGGCGGCCCCCGTGGTGGCCGACCTGTCGGCCGAAGATCTCGACGCGGCGGCGATCATTGCCGACGCGGTCACCCATTTCGGGCCGATCGACTACCTGGTCAACAACGCAGCGGCGGCCTACTACACGCCGTACGCCGAGATCAGCGCCAAGCGGATCGATATTGCCTACCGGGTAAACGTCCGCACGCCCTGGTTGCTCGGCCAAGCGGTGTTGTCGTCGATGATCGAACGCGGCGCCGGATCGATTCTCAACATCTCGTCGGGCTCGGCCCGCCACCCCCAAGGCCCGCCTTTCAGCCTCGGCCAAACCGGCGGCGCCGCGGTGTACGGCGGATCGAAGGCTTTCCTCGATCGGGCGACCACCGGCGGGGCAGCCGAACTCTTCGGCACCGGCGTTTCGCTCAACTGCCTCACGCCCGAAGCTGCGGTAGCTACCCCCGGCGCCGAAGCGCGAGTCGACCTGGCCGCAACCGGCCACATCGTCGAACCGATGGCCACCATGGTCGAGGCGGCGTGGCTACTACTGCGGTCTGACCCAAACCAGATGACCGGCCGGGTGGCCTACAGCCTTTCGTTACTTCACGAATTCGACCAACCGGTCTACGACCTCGCCGGCACCACGCTGGTCGAGGGCTGGCAGCCGGCGGACTTCCCGGTCGACAAACTGAAGTTCATCTAGGGCCCGCCCGTTCGTCGGCCAGGATTTTTGTACCAGCGCGCCCGGTGGGTTTAGTTTCGGGCCATGGAGATCACAGGCTGGCCGAAACTCACCATTGCGTACCGCACCGACCCGGCGAAGGTGGCCGAGTTGTTGCCCCCGGGGATTGAACCGGGCCCTACCCCCGAGGTACAGGTGGGCGTGTACTGCATTCCCGTCCGTGACGAACCCGAGTACGGCATCAGCACCAAAGTCTCGGCCGTGTACGACGGCATCGAGGGCTGGTACTCGCTGGGGATGGGCATCGACCAGGAGTCGGCCATCTTCATCAGCCAGGAAACCAACGGCCAACCAAAGTTCCCCTGCCGGGTTCACTACTTCCGCATGGGCGACACCGTCGAGGCCCGAGCCAGCCACCAGGGCTACACCTTCATGACCTTCAAGGGCACCACCTCGAACATCGAAGAAGGAAACGGTGAAGACGCCGAACACAACGAATGGTGGATCAAGTCGTTGCGGTCGGTGAACAACGTCGAAAACGAATTCGACTTCCCACCCCACGTGATCCGGGTGCAACAGATCAGCGAAGTAAAGAGCACCGAATACCTCGACGGCGAGATGCGCCTCCACGAAAGCCCCTGGGATCCCCACACCCGGTACCTCCCGATGGAAGAGCAGCTGTGGTCCAAGCTCACCGTCAGCCAGCACAAGGCCCGCAACATCTCCAAGATGGGCGCCCTCGACCCCGTTGCCTTCTGGCCCCACGCCGACGTCATCGGCGGAAGCCGCTGGCCCGGCAAGAATGGCGGGCCTGTTCCGGTTGAGTAGCTAGCTCTCAGCTACCTCATGAAACGCGGCGAGGAAGCGGTCGTTTTCTTCTGGGCTGCCGATGGTTACTCGCATGCCCACGCCCGAGAACGGGCGGATTACCACACCGAGCTTTTCTAGGCCCACGGCGATGTCGTCGGTGCGGTCGCCGAGCGGGACGTACACAAAGTTCGCTTGGGCATCGGGAGTTGGCCAACCAGCGTCAGCGAGGGCGGCGACCACCCGCGACCGTTCGGCGAGCACCAGGTCGACCTTGGGCTGGATCTCGTCGAGGGCATCGAGAGCCGCAAGCGCTCCGGCCTGGGCCATGCCGTTCACGGCGAACGCCAACAAAACCTTGTCGAGTTCGGCCACCACGGCCGGGTCGGCCACCACGTACCCGACCCGCAGACCGGCCAGGCCATAGGCCTTCGAGAAGGTCCGCGACACGACCACGTTCGGATACCGGTCGCCGAGGTCGGCTACTGGATCACCGAACGTCGGGTCGACAAACTCTCGATACGCCTCGTCGACCAGAACGAGGACCTCGGGCGGAATCTGATCGAGGAACGCCGCGATCTGTTCGGTCGAGAGCGCCGTGCCGGTGGGGTTGTTTGGGGTCGCCAGCATGACGATCTTGGTTTTGTCGGTGACCGCTGCAGCTACCGCATCGAGGTCGAACGCGTGGTCGACCAAGTCGACCGTGACCGGGACGGCGCCCATCAACTTGACCATGATCGGGTACGCCTCGAACGACGGCCACGGGTACACCACCTCGTCGCCCGGGTCGAGGTAGGCGAGACAAAGCTGCTGAAGCAGGCCGACCGAGCCGCAACCCACGGTGATCCGCTCGGTGGCGACGCCGAGCCAGCTACCGATCCGCGACCGCAGTTCGGTCGCCCGGTGATCGGCGTACCGGTTCACGCCGGTCGCTGCAGTGCGCAGCGCTTCGACCACCGCCGGTACCGGCTCGTACGGGTTTTCGTTTGAGGCAAGTTTGATGGCGTTGGTGATGCCGTGTTCGGCCTCGGCCTGCTTCGCCCCTTTGCCGGGACGATACGACGCCAACGCAGCTACGGCGGGGCGCACCCGACCCACCGTCGAGGTTTCCACATTCTGCTGGTCCGGGTTGGTCATCGGAACAGCCTAGGCGAACCCATGAGCCCGGTCGCTGTGCCGAACGCGACGATCAACACTGGCCGTTCGAGCCACGATGTGCTTCGATGGCTGCAGTGACCAACGACACCACCAGGCGCGGCGGACGGCCTCCGGATCTCGATAACCGGCGGGCGGTGCTCGACGCGACGCGGCGAAAGTTGGCCGAGGTGGGGTACAGCGCGCTGACGATCGATGGCGTGGCGAAAGAGGCGGGCCTCTACCGGCTGCTGATCTACCGCACGTGGGAAACCAAACAGGCCCTGGTCATCGATGCGCTGTTTGGCGATATCCCCGACACGCCAACCCCCGACACGGGCAACCTGCGCGACGACTTGTTGTTGTTTCTTGAGCAACAGGTTTCGTTGGCGAATCGTCGCGAGCATTTGCTCGGGTTCCCCGGGTTGACCGTCGAGCTGCGCCTCGACCCCGAACTGGGCCGCGAGGTGCACACCAAGTTCACCAAGCCGCTCCACGACAGCCTTCATTGGATCTTTGAACGGGCGTTACGGCGAGGCGAGATCAGTCAGGTGCCAAACATCCGGCTGTTCACTCCCCTGGTTACCTACGGCGTGCATGCGCTGGCGTCGACCAACGAACTCGACCCCACCGAGTACGCCCAGTACCTCACCACGCTGTTTCTCGACGGCGTCATCGACTAGCCGGTTATGCCTCAACTCACCATCCAGCCCCTGAACTTCTCCGCCCAACATCCGGCCGACGACTGGGCCCAACTGATCACCAAAGCCAAGGCCGCCGATGCTGCGGGGGTCGACCGAATCGTCTTGTCGGACCACGTTGCCTTTGGCGAAAGCCTCGATGCCTACGGCGACCCGAAAGCGGGCGGCACGGCGGGAGGTAAACAGCCGACCGGCCCCGATGGCCACTGGCTCGAACCGCTCACCGCCCTCGCCTTCTTGGCGGGCCAAACCAGCAACGTTCGTCTCGGGACCGCAATCTTGCTCGCCGCCCTTCGCCGACCCGCCGTGTTGGCCAAGACCGCCGCCACCCTCGACGTGTTGTCAGGCGGCCGACTCGACCTCGGTGTTGGTGTTGGCTGGCAGGCGGCCGAGTACGAAGTCGCGGGCCTAAGCTTTGCCGACCGGGGCCGACTCCTCGACGAAACGCTCGACGTGTGCCAGGCGCTGTGGACCGCTACAGCGGCGACGTACGCTTCGCCCACCAACCCCGACTTTTCGTTCGCCGACATCCACGCCATGCCCAAACCAGTTTCTGAGGGCGGCGTGCCGATCTGGGTGAGCGGCACAGTCAACCAGCGAGCGATGAAACGACTCGCCACCTACGGGGCAGGATGGATCCCTTGGGGCCCCGCAGTCGCCGATCCGGTCGGCGGTATTGCCGCGATGCGAGAGTCGGTCGCCTCGTTTGGGCGCGACCCATCGACGATCGAAGTAACCGCCTACATTCCGACCGTTCGGGTCGACGCCGACGACCCCACCAGTGCGGTCGATTTCGCGGCGACCATGCAGCGTGCGCCCTCGATGGCCGAGGCCGGGGTTACCGACTTCAAGGTCACCTTGCCGATCCCGGCCGAGTTGGGCGAAGCCACCGACTACCTCGGCGGCGCGGTCGAGGCGTTTCGATCTGTTTGGAATGGCTGACCAGGGGTAAGCTTGGGGAGATGACAACCGAGGTTCTCGACCCGGACGCACTCGATGCGTCGGTCGATGGTGTGGCGGACACCCGTGGCAAACGGTTCTGGCAAACCCTCGACCACGACCTCGACAAAGCCCTAACGCCCGAACGGGTCGTGTTCGTGGCCGTACTGGCCTTCGCGTGGTTCTACGTCCGCCACGTTGGCCTGCGCCACAGCCAGTTTGGCAGCTTCGACTACGACCTTGGCTTGTGGGATCAGTACATCTGGCTGATGGCCCACGGCGAGAGCTTTAACACCATCCGAGGCTTACACAACTACGGGTTCCACGCCTCGTTCTCGCTGTACCTCTTCGTGCCGTTCTATTGGCTGGGCGCCGGCCCGTGGCTCATCAACACCGCAATGGTGCTTTCGGTGGCGGTCGGTGGCATCGCCGTGTTCCGACTCGCCAAGGACGTACTCGACGACGAATGGCTGAGTGTTGCGCTCGCCGTTGCTTACCTCGCCAACTTCTCGTTGCAGTGGCAGATGCACGAGACGTTTCACCCCGAAACGTTGGCGATCGGCCCCATGCTGTTCGCGTTCAACGCCGTCCGCGACGGCAAATGGTTCAGGTTCGGGGTGCTCGCCGTCTTCGTGGTGATGCTCAAAGAGGACCTCGGGCTGGCCATGGCCATGATCGGGTTCGTCATCGCGTTCCGCCGGATCGATGGCCAGCCATCGGCCGCCCATCGTCGAGCCGGAGCGCTCACCTTTGTGTTGGGCGCAGGGTGGTTCCTGGTGGCAACCAAGTTCATCCTCCCCCACTACGCCGGCGAGGCGTTCTATCAAGATTTCTACAGCGGGCTCGGCGATGGCTTTGTGGGGTACGCCAACACCGCGGTCACCAACCCGACCGAATACTGGCGAGCCTTCGACCGAGCCGACGGGGTTGGTTACACCCGCGACCTCCATGCCTCGTACGGGTTTGTGTCGTTCCTCTCGCCCACTCACCTGTTGATCGGCCTACCCCAACTGTTGGCGAACACGCTGTCGCATGTGTCGAACTCGTGGTCGCCCCGCCTGCACTACGCAGCCGCTCCCGTGGTGGCCAGCACGATCGCCATGGTGCACGGGGTCGGCGTGCCCTCGAGCGCCAAACTGCGCCGCATCCTCGGCGTTGTGGTGTTGGTGTCGGCGGTCGCGACCGGCACCGTCTGGGGTAACACCCAAGCAAGCCCGGTGTATCGAAACGGATTCTGGCCATTGGTCGAGTCGCCGCACTACGTCGACCGGGTCGCGGCGGTCGAGTCGATCGACGACGACGCGGCGGTGGCCGCCAGCTACAACATGGCGCCCCATTTGTCTCGCCGCAGCGAGATCTACACGTTCCCGAACCCCTGGCTGGAGAGCAATTGGGGCATCTATGGCCGCGACACACACGACTCGTCGGTCATCGACGTCATCGTGGTCGATCTCACGGTCACCAACGACCAGGCCCGCTCGTTGCTGTCGAGCATCATCGACAACAACGACGAGTGGATCATCACCCAATTCGGTACCGAGATCATCGTCGCCGAACGCCAACGCTAAACCACATACATCGCCTCTGGCGCCGATGCCGCTCGTCTGAAATGATGTGACCGTTGACACGCCCAGTGAGGGGTGGGGTGTCAGCTCAGTCAGACAACCGCATTCCAGGGGGAACGCAATGGAAGTTTCGATGACCGTGAACGGCGAAGCGCGCGCAAGCGACGTGGAACCAAGGACCCTGCTCGTCCACCACATACGAGACGACTTGGGCCTCACCGGCACCAATGTCGGCTGTGACACCTCGTCGTGTGGGGCATGCACCATCCATCTCGACGGCCGGTCGGTGAAGTCGTGCACCATGCTTGCCGTGCAGGCCGAGGGAGCCTCGATCACCACCATCGAAGGACTCGCCGATCAGGCCCGAGCTAACGGCACCTCGACCGGCGATGCCGACTGGCACCCCATGCAGGAGGCATTCCAACAATGTCACGGGCTGCAGTGCGGTTACTGCACGCCCGGAATGGTGATGGCGGCCACGTCGCTGTTGGGCGAGAGGCCCGACCCCAGCGAAGCCGAAGTTCGAGAAGGACTCGAAGGCAACCTGTGCCGCTGCACCGGCTACCACAACATCGTCAAAGCGGTGCTTAGCGTTTCGGGAGGTGCATCGTGACCGCAACCGACACGCCACCGATCGCCACCATCGGCACACCCTTGCTCCGTAAAGAAGATCCCAAGCTGCTCACCGGTGAGAACAAGTTCGTCGACGACATCCATGCATCGGGTGAACTCTGGATGGGGATGGTCCGTTCCACCTCGGCCCACGCCAAGATCAACTCGATCGACGCCACCGCCGCCGAAGCGATGCCTGGAGTTCATTCGGTCTATACCGGCGCACAACTTGAAGAGATGGACTTGTGGATTGCGCCGCTTCCGTGCGCATGGCCCGTCACCGACGACATGGCC
>CALHTF010000092.1 GCA_938038815.1 uncultured Acidimicrobiales bacterium
GATGAAGTGGTTCGACCATGCTCGCGAGGTTGCGGCCGCCCCGCTGCCCGGTGGCGTGTTCGATGGTGTGCCGTTCTTGTTGAAGGACTTGTGGGTTCGGTACGCGGGTCAGGGTCGCACCGACGGGAACGTGGCGCTCGCCGCCAACCCGCCGATCGCCGAAGCCGACTCGGTGCTGATGAGCCGGTTCCGGGCCGCCGGACTAGTGACGCTCGGTCGTTCGGCCAGCCCCGAGATGGGCACCTTGCCGGTAACCGAAACCATCGCCCATGGCGACACCCGTAACCCGTGGGACACGTCGCGTTCGCCCGGCGGTTCGAGCGGCGGCGCCGGCGCGGCGGTTGCTTCGGGCATGGTGCCGATCGCTCACGCATCCGATGGTGGCGGCTCGATCCGCATCCCGGCGTCGGCCTGTGGCCTTGTGGGACTCAAGACGTCCCAAGGTCGTATCACCCTCGAAGGCCACGGCATCGAGAGTGGCTTGGGCGTCGACTTTTGTGTCAGCCGGTCGGTTCGCGACAGTGCGGCGCTGCTCGACGCGGTGCACGGCCCCGGGGTTGGCGACACCGTGATCGCCCCCGCACCCGCCCGTCCCTACGTCGACGAGTTGGCGGTGGATCCGGGGTCGCTCAAGATCGGACTGCTCGACACGCACCCTCGTGGTGGGGGACTCCACACTGATTGTGCAGCCGGAGCCAAAGCGGTCGGCGCGCTCCTGGAAGGACTGGGCCACCACGTCGAACACAGCCACCCCGAAACCCTCGACGACGATTCGTTTACCCCTCGGTTCATGGCCTTGTGGGCGGCGGGTCGACGGCTTGGTATCGCCACGATGGAAGCCTCGCTTGGTCGACCGTTAACCGAAGACGAGGTCGAGCCGCAGAACTGGGCCCAAGCGCAGTTCGCCGAACAGATGACGGCCTGGCAGTACGCCGATGCGTTGGCGGCGGTTGCCGAGTATCGCCGCAAGACCCAACAGTGGTGGGCCGACGGTTGGGACATTCTGGTTTCGCCGACCTTGGCCGAACCGCCACCGCTGATCGGCGAGTGCATTTCGGGCAAGGACAATCCAATGGACGGCATGCGTCGAGCAGCCGAGATCGTCGCCTTCACGCCGCCGTTCAACACGTCGGGTCAGCCATCGATCAGCCTGCCGCTGCATCGCACCGAGTCGGGTTTGCCGATCGGCATTCAGCTCACGGCTGCCTACGGCCGAGAAGACATCTTGTTCCAGGTTGCGGCGCAGCTAGAAAAAGCATCGCCTTGGGACCACCTCCACCCGACCTAGCCACCACGAACACCACGAAAACCACGAACCAGGAGCGATACTCGCGCCTCTAGGCACGGGTAGCGCACCGAGTTCGGGTTAGATGATGATGGTTGGGCAGCTGATGTCGCCGCGGGTGGTGCGGATCAGGTAGCTGTTGGTCCCGCCGACCGGGTTGAAGTCGACATAGCTCAGGCCGTTGGTGCTGGCCAAGAACGAGCCGTTGCGGCGGATCGAGTAGCTGTTGGCGCCGAGATCCGACCAGCTGAGTTCGACCGTGCTGCCCACGACCGTTGCGGCGCAAGTCGGAGCGGCGACCGTGACGGCACCGCACGCGATGTCGCCACGTCCAGTTCGGATCAGGTAGGTGTTGGCGCCGGTAGTCGGACTGAAGTCGGTGAAGCTGGTGCTGATCGTGCTGGCGAGGAACGAGCCGTTGCGACGGACCGAGTAGCGGTCGGCGCCGATGTCGGTCCACGACAATTCGATCGAACCGTCGGCGTTGGTCGACGACTGGCAGGTCGGCTCCGCTGCGTTCGCGGTACCACACGGGATATTGGTGGTGGTTCCGTTGTGGCGTGCCCGAAGCGTGTACTGCGAGGTGGGCTCGGGCGAGGAGTCGGTGTAGCTCGTGGTTCCGGTCACGCCAGCGAGGAACGAGCCGTTACGACGAAGCACCAAGCTGGTGGCGACGACGTTCGACCATTCGATCTCCACTGCAGTGCCGACGAGGGTTGCACTACACGCTGGCTCGGCGACGGTAACCGTGATGGTTCCGCATTGCGTGGAGGTCGTTTGTCCGTTGGCCCGGCTTCGGACCACGTAGCTGTAGGTTCCGCTGGTGAGGTTGGCGTCGCTGATGGTGCCGGTCTTGCCGTCGGCCGTTTGTAAGAACGTTCCGTTGCGACGGATCTGAACCGTCGAGTTCTTTGCATCGGACCAGGAGATCTGGGCTGCGGGAAGCTGATCGGCCGTTGCAGGAATCAGGGCGACCGTGCAGGCTTGATCGGCAGTTGGGGTCCAGATCTGGACCTCGGCGAGGGCGAGTCGGGTGCCGCCACCGGCCACCCGAACATACTGACCTCGAGCCACTTTTCGGATATGAATCTGCGAACCCTGTCGGCCGTCAAACCGATATTCAGTCACGCCTTCCTGGGCTCGTGTTGCTTCAAGGTTGGTCGAGGTGAACGGGGTCTTGCTGACAAACACCGAGATGTCGGTCATGTCGGCGAGGTTGTCGATGGGGGAGAAGATGTTGATGCGATCGATCGAGGTGGTCAGGCCGAGGTCGGTCTGCCAGTAGCGGCTCGACGGATCGGTGCCGGCGGCGATGAACCCGGTCGAGGTATCGCCGTCGGTGGCGGTAGCTGCGGTTCCCACAAGGGCGGCCGAGCTGGTCGGGTTGGTGCCTGCGGTGTTGGTGTTCGGACCGTTGTCGAAGAATGCGCTGCGACCGGTGACCTGGTTTTGTACTCGTGACTTGTCTTGGCCCAACAGTAGGCCGTCGTCGGTGATCGTGATGTCGAGCACGCCCTTGAAGGCGTTCGACACCGGATCCCAGGTCGGGATGCCCTTGCCGGTTTCGGGCGAGAGCGCACCGATCTGACCTATGGGGTAGACGTACCCGGTATCGACCAGGTCGGCCTTAAAGCCCGGATCGACGTCGGGGTCGGCGTCGTAGAACTGGAAGGTCTGGAACGGGTTAGATGTTTTGCCCGGGTAGGCACTGGGAGCCTCTGGGTGGGGGAGATAGCGCATGTGGCCGCCGACGTACACGGTCTCATCGTCGATTCCCACCGAGAATGCTGAGTCGAACACTCGACTGCGCCAGGTAGGTGAGGTTCGGCCGCTGGCCGAGGTTTCATATCGGTGAATCTGGTCGCACACCCACAGGTTGTCTGCGCCCATGTGGCTCACGACGAAGTACGACCCGTCGGGCGATATCTCCATGTCGGTAATGCGGATACCGGTGCCGTTGCATCGGTCCGGCGTGTACATCGTCTCTGTGCCATCGGGGATGACGGCTACGAAGCTGGTGACGGTGGGGGTTGGTGTGGTGAGGTCGACCATGGCAAGGCCCGGGCGGTCGAGGCCACCGAACTGCATGCCTTGGTGGGCAACGATGAGCTTGGCGCCATCAGGGGTCGCGTCGACGGTAGTGACACCGCCCGACCGGTTGCCGTTCAGCTGTAGGCGACCGGCCTTTTCGGTGGTGCCGAGGTCGAAGGAGAGGTCGATCTTGCCGTTTTCGGCATCGACCCGGACGAGTCCGTCGCGGGGTTGGCTCTGAGTCTTGGCGAAGTTGCCGCCGATGTAGAGGTCGTTGCCCACGAGCTTGATCGTGTTCACCGCGGAGCTGGTGTTGGCCACGAACGTGGTGGCGATCTTGCCTGACTTCACGTTGTATCGAGCCATCTTCTTACGGCGGCGGCCATCGGCCTCGGAGAACGCCCCACCCACATACACACTGCGGCCATCGGCTGCGGGCTCGAGCGCCCGAACGTCGCGGTCGAGCTGTGGGCGGAACTGAGTCTGAAACTCGCCGGTCTCGGCGTGGTACGCGAACAGGTACGGCTGATCGATAATTGTGCCGTCGGGCAGCTCCACT
>CALHTF010000093.1 GCA_938038815.1 uncultured Acidimicrobiales bacterium
GGCCACCTCGGCCCTCGACTCCGAAACCGAAGCCCATATCCAAGAGTCGTTGCTCGAACTTTGGGAAGACCGGGCCGCCATCGTCATCGCCCACCGGCTGGCCACCCTCAACGATGTCGACACCATCATGGTCATCGAAAAGGGCAAAGTGGTCGAGCACGGACGCAAAGAAGACCTCCTCGCCTCCCCCGGCCGCTTCGCCGAAATGTGGGGCCTCCAACGCGCCGGCCTGCACTAGTAGGCGGCGCAGAACTTCCAGATCTCGTCGGCCATCTCGATATCGCCGTTCTGTTCGCCCACGCCAATCGTGCTGCTCACAACCGTTGAACCCTCGTGGGCGACAGGCCAACGAGGTTGGCGACATCGCATAGATCGGCCTTGCGCGTCGGGTCGGCCAGAACACCGATTGCCGGCAGCAGATCCTCGAATTCGGTGGCCATAGGCGAACTCTAGAAGGCAACGAGCTCAAGTTCTTGACGAATCTTGTCGTCATCAGGCCCGTCACTCCCCCATTTGACCGGTGGGCCACCGAAACCGGTCAACTGCTAAACCTGCTGGTTGCGGCGGCTAGGCGTTCGCCGATCAACAACCGTGCTGTTTAACTCGCTCACCTTCTTGACGACGTTTCTGCCGATCGTCGCCGCGCTGTACTTCCTTGTGCGCGGACGGGTTCGAAACGGCGTGCTCTTGTTGGCCAGCCTGACCTTCTACCTGTGGGGATCTGGGTCGAGAGTGCTTGTGCTGATCGCCGCCGGGCTGATCGCCTGGGTGGTGGGCGGCATCATCGCCCGCAAGGCCCAAGCGGGCGAGTCGACCCGAACGGCAACCATCGTCGGAACGGTGCTTCTGCTATCGCCGCTGCTGTGGTTTAAGTACGCCCGCTGGTTCTCCGAGATCATCGGGTCGGTCACCGAGGTGGTGGGCGTCGAGTTTCCCGAGATCGGCTCGACCGATCTGCCCATCGGTATCTCGTTCTTTACGTTCCAGGCACTGAGTTACCTGTTCGATGTGCAGCGGGGCGACGCTCCGACCCAGCGTCGGTTCAGTGACTTCTTGCTGTACCTCTCGCTGTTTCCGCAGCTGATCGCTGGGCCGATCGTGCGGTACGGGTCGGTGGCCGAACAACTCACCAACCGCACCAGCACCGCCGATGGTGTGACCCGAGGGCTGCAACGGTTCGTCCATGGCTTAGCGAAGAAGGTGCTGATCGCCGACTCGGTGGCCGGCGTGGTCGACGCATCGTTTGGGGTCGGCGAGATCTCGACCGTGGGTGCGTGGGTCGGCGCCTTGGCGTATGCCGTGCAGATCTACTTCGACTTCAGCGGCTACAGCGACATGGCGATCGGCCTCGGCCTGATGTTTGGGTTCACCTTCCCCGAGAACTTCAAGCGTCCGTACTCGGCGCTCTCGATCACCGACTTCTGGCGCCGCTGGCACATCACCCTTAGCGAGTGGTTTCGCGACTACGTGTACATCCCCCTCGGCGGAAACCGCAACGGAACCGGCCGTCAGTATTTCAACCTGGTGACGGTGTTTGCGCTGACCGCTTTGTGGCACGGCGCTGCTTGGACGTTCCTGGCCTGGGGTGCGCTTCACGCCGCACTGTTGATCATCGAACGACTAACCGGCGCCAACCACACCAAGGTCGAAACCAGCCGGTCGCCGGTCTTCGCTCGAGCCCGCACGGCCGTTCTGGTCGTGCTGTTCTGGGTGGTGTTTCGGGCCGCCGATATGGGCGAGGCGATCGACCTGTGGAAGTCGATGCTGTGGTGGAACGAAGGCGGTCTCTACCCGACCCAGTGGACGGCCCTCAACCCGAAGGCCGCGTTCATGCTGGTGCTCGGCGTACTCAGCTTTCTGCTTCCTCGTGACTTCTCCGGGCCCAAGGTTCTCCAAGACATCAAAGGCCAGGCCGGCGCCGCTATCCGCCCCGCAACCACCGCTCTTACCCTCGCTGCATCGATGGCCTTTATCGCCGCCGGTGGCCTCAGCCCGTTCCTTTACTTCCAATTCTGATGAAACGACTCGAGCTCGTCCTCACTCCCCTGCTGGTGCTGTTGCTGGTAACCAGCGTGTGGACCGTGCGCCTGCTCGGCGGCGAACCGTTCTCGCTCGAACCTCGCCCGCCACGCCCCATCCCCGACTTCGATGCCGAACTCATCGCCGACGGCGACTTCTTTGGCGGGGTCGACGCCTACCTCCAAGACCGCATGGCGCTGCGAGGGCAAGTGGCCGGCCAAACCACCCGCCAGTTCGTCAATCTCACCGGCGATGTCCCCACCAACAACGCCATGATCGGTAAAGACGGATCGCTGTTTCTGGTCGAGGACTACAACCGGCCGTGCCGCTACAAAATCGACACCCACCAATTCTCCGACGCCATCAACCGGTGGCAACAAGCGGGATCGGGTCGGGAGATCTTCGTGGTGATCGCCCCGGACAAGTCGTCGATCCAGGTCGACGAAATTCCCGCACGAGGCCGACTCGATTGCCAGGCCGAGCGAGAGCAGCAACTGATCGAAACGTTTGGCGACGACGGAGCGCTGATTGCGTTGTGGGACCCACTACGCGATGCGAAAGACCCGACCGATCCGTATCACCTCTACTTCAAACACGACGCCCACTGGACCTACGAGGCCGGCCAGATCATGGCCGAAGAAGTGGTCGAGCATTTGGCGCCCGGCCAGTTCGCATCGGTGACAGTCGAGGAGAAGAAACTAAAACAGACCAAGGGTGCGATCGCCCGACGGCTCGGCTGGGAGGAAGAGGAGTTCCGCACCAAGCTGTGGTGCAAACGCAAAGGGGTCAAGACCAGCCAGTCGGTCGAGAAGCTGGGGTCGAAAGACATCGTCACGTTCCGCACCGAGTCGAACCGCGACGAGCCGCTCCTCAAAGGCAAAACCGTGCTGCTGCACGACTCGATGATGCGGTACTCCGACCAGCCGTTGGCGTGCCACTTCGAACACATCGAAATGATCCACTGGGACGACTTCGAGACCAACAATGCCGTAGGCCGGTTCGGCGACGCCGACCGGATCATCATCCAGTCGGTCGAACGCAGCATCCACCTTCGGGTTGTCGAGCAACTACTCGACCCCAAGATCGACACCTCGATCGAAGCCGTGCTGGCCGCCAACTAGGGGCCTAGACAACCTTTCCGCCAGTACCTACCGTGGATGGCGTGGAGATTGCTGCTGCACCAACCGACGTTGTGGGCTCGCCGCACGACCGGATCGTGCGGGGCACCAGCATCGTTTTGGCCGCCATGCCCTGGTTCGCAACCGGCCTCCTATACCTGTTCGCCTGGCATACCAGTCGGACCTTTGGCGAGTGGCCTACCTACGCAAACCCCGACCCGAAGGTCGCCAACGGCGCCCTGTATCTCGCATCGGGGCTCGCCATGTTGGCCACCCTTCCAAGCGTTGGGACGTTACTCATCGGACTTCCCGCCGTGCGACGGCTCCGGATGACCCGCGTAGATATCTTGCTGATCGCCTTGGCGATCATCGGCGCCCTCGTGTGGGTCGACGTGTTCGCAGGCGCCCTCGGCGATTGGTATATGGACTAACGCCTTGTTCAGTCGTTAGCGAGCAGCGACGCTGGCGCAGGTGATTGCCGGGCTGTAGCTGCCATCGGCGAACACCGCCGACACTCGAACCGCGCCCGTTGCGCCCGACCCAATGTCGAGCTTGAGCGAGTTGAACATCACGCGGTCGAAGTAGGTCGGCCCGCTGTTCACCCGCAGAGCAAACACGTACGAAACCGCATCGGCAATCGCTGGGTAGGTGACCAAGATCGCGCCGTCGAGGCTCTCGCTCTGGCAGTTGCCGGTCGAGCCGTCGAAGGTCTTGGCGGTTCCGCAATCGACGGCTGGGCTGTACCATCCGCCGGCGTACACGGCCGAGACCTGAACGTTTACGTCCTTGCCGGGCGACACCGCAATGTTTGCGGTGGTGTTACTCACTCGGTCGAACGTGAGCTTTCCGTCGTAACGAAGCGCGTAGACGTACTCGACCGCACCGTTGATCGGCTGCCACTGCACGGTGACCCCCGACGGGTTTGCGGCAAGCGAGCATGCGCTGTTGCTCGGCGGCGCTGGAGGAGGTGGCGGGGTGGGTGCCTGCGTGGTAGTTGGTGCGGGCGTCGGAGTTGGAGCCGGTTCGGGGGTCGGCGCCGGCTCGGGCGTTGGAGCTGGCTCGGGTGTCGGGGCCGGTTCCGGGGTCGGAGCTGGCTCGGGTGTCGGGGCCGGCTCCGGGGTCGGAGCTGGTTCAGGCGCTGGAGCTGGTTCCGGCGCTGGAGGCGGTGGGGCCTGGGTCGTCGTTGAGGTGGTGGTCGTGGTGGTGGTGGTCGTCGTCGGCGGCTGGGTGGTTGTGGGGGCCGGTGGCCGGGTGGTGGTCGGCGCAGGCGGGCGGGTGGTTGTGGTCGTTGGCCCGCCGGTGCCGTCGATAGTGCACAGGGTCGAGTTCGAGGTTGCGCCGTTGACCACAGTGGCGACTCGCATGGCGGTTACCCGGCCAGCGTCACGGGGAATGAAGAGTGAGAACTCGTTGGTACGACCGAATCGCTCCGGGCCGTTGTTGTACCGGGCTGCGTAGACGTATTCCGACGCAACCGGCACGGCGGTCCAGAACACGAACGCGCCCGCGTCGGCGTTGGTTACCGCACACACGTTGGGGGCGGGAATGCCTTGAGCGTCAGCGGTCTGCACCACGGTGGCGAGCAGACCAACAACCAAGGCAACCGCTACCAAGACAATTGAAACAACACGTGCAGTATGGATTGTGTCTGACATAACCGGAAAGTTTAGACACACTCATCCCCACACACCGCATCCACAACTTTGTCCACACCGGCAACATTGCCCGTTTTCCCAGGCCAAGAAGGTGGGATCTGCCCCTCGGGAACGGCGCTTCAGCGGTTTTCCTCCGGTGGTTCCTTCGACATTTTCGGACCTTTTGCCTCGAATCCTCGATAATCCTCCGAGAGTGTCACACCCCCTCAATAGGGTTTGACCCATGACGTTGTTCGACGATCAACTCCACTTCGATAGCTCGTTCGCCAGCCCGGGCGACGAGCTTGTCGATCTCCTGCCACCGAGTCGGCTCGTACCCACCGCTCGTACGATCGCCAACACGCTCATGGTCCTGCCCGATGTCGAGGCCTTGGCCATCATCGCCGAGATCGAACACCTCATGCTGGCCACCCAAGCGCGCATCTTGGCTCGCGCCGACGATGGCTCGGGACGCCAGGCCGAGAACCTGGCCAGCAAAACCAAAAAGAGCACCAAGAAGTCACGCAAGAAGGCGGCCAAGCGCGCCAAGGCAGTCAAGAACAATCCCGACCTAGCAACCGATGTCGAGAACGGCGATATCTCCGAAGAACAACTCGACGATTTGGCCGACGCCGACGAAAAGACCGACGGCGCCGCCTCCAAAGATCCCGACCTGATGAACAAGGTCAAGGAGTCAAACCCCGACCAGTCCAAGGACGACATCAAGAGTTTCGTCAATCAGCACAACTCGCCCAACGAAGAGACCAAACACGAGAAGCAACGGCGCATCCGCAAGATCTCGCGCTTCGAAACCAAGCGGGGAACCGACGCCGTCATGGCCGAGGGCGATACCGCGACGATGAACGCCGTCTGGGATTTCCTACTCAACCGCGCCGACGAACTGTACAAACTCGACGGCGGCCGCGACCTGCCCAACCACAAGCATCCGCGCAGCTTCGCGCAACGCATGTTCGATGCGTTCGCCGACCAGTTCACAACCAACGCCAACGCCGATGGCGGCGGTTCGCCAACCAGCCAGAAGCCGACCGTCATCGTCACCGCCAAGCTCGGCGACGATGGCTCGCTGGAAGACTTTTGCCAACAAGGCAGCGGCTCAATTCCCCGGTCGGTCTTTGAGCGGTACTACTGCAACGCCGACCTCATCGGCATCTTGTTCGACGGCGACGGCCAACCGCTCTGGCACGGCCGGAAGGTTCGGGCAGCAACCCGGCCCCAGGTCAATGCCTTGGTCGCACGCGACGGTGGCTGCGTCATGTGCCGAGCCCCGCACAATCAGTGCCAGGCTCACCACCTCATACCTTACGGAGCACCCTCAAGGGGCCCGACCGATATCGACAATCTTGCGTTGGTGTGTCAGTCATGCCACACGATGATCCACGAAACAACCCAAACCCTGTTCCAAGACACACACGGCATATGGAAGCTTCGCGACGCAACCCCCGACGAAGTTCCTCCGCCCCGTCCGAAGGCTCCGAAGCGAGAGTGAAACCGCTCGGCTATTGATTGAAGGCCGCTTTGAGGCCTTCAAAAACCCAGGCCACATCCTCGCCGAGTTCTACCGGCATCGGCGCTCGCAAACTAAGTCCTTCGAGCAGTGGCACAGCATCAGACTCCACAACCGGGGCCTCACCTACGCGACCCGATTCCACCGAAGCGGAATCCTCGACCACCAGGGTGAAGGTGTCGGTTGGTTGCGCGACATCGAAGGCAACCGCGCCGGTCCGGGCATTGTCGCGCGAGAGGTCGAGGGTCACGCCGAGACCAATGGCATAACGGAGCGACTTCGAAATTTCATCGGGTTCTTCAATGAGTTCGCCGGCCAGCGGCACGAAGATATCTCGCTCATGAATCCACGAATCCCAAAGGGCGTGGTGCACAACTGCGCTCACCGAGATATGGCCCGGGGGTGCCTCGGCCGTGGCCCTCCAATCCTCGTCGGACAGTCCTTCGATTACTCCGGCCCACCCATCGGTTGCCTCGGCAAAGTCGGCCAACACCTTGTCGGGCAGGTCGACATTGGTCGCCCCCATTTCAAGTGGCGAGGCGGCCGGGTCAAAGTTGGCCAAAATCTTGGTCGGGTCGCCGGCCAACCCGGCCAGAACCGACATCGCCCAGAACTGATTGGTGATCGTTAGGTGCACGATCACGTCTCGCACCGTCCAGGCATCGCAGCGTGTCTGGTGCGCCCACTGCTCCTCGGTGAGGTCACCGAGACGATCGACCAGGCGACGGGTCTGACGAACCGCCGGAGCCCCAATCGATGCTGGGTCGCCATCGAGGGCGAGAATCGGATCGCTGTCGTACCGAGGTGTCAGCTGCATGTATGAACTCTAACCACCTGGGTGGCCCGGGCTTAGGCCGACCAGCGATCGATTCCACCCATGCCGTATTGCTTCAACAGCACCGCCCGGTCGACATTGATGGCCATGAACACCGTGTCGGGCGAGTTGTCGGGCCCACCCGGCGAGAACGCGCTGAGGTCGTAGTCGAAGACGTCGTTCCACATGCGGCGTTTGGTTTCGACATCGGTGTGCAGGGTTCCGGTGCCCCACACTTCAACCCCGTCGCCAACCTCGGTAACTTGCCAGTGCATGGCGACCTCGGGGTTCGCTGCGAGGTTCCGGGCCTTCACCGATTGAGCGCCCACCATCACCCAGCAGGTGTCGTCTTCCCAGCACGGATGCACGGGCACAACGTCGGGTTTGTTATCGGCTCCAACCGTCGCAAGATGGGCCCACGGGCTGAGCTCGGAGGCAAAGGCTTTGATATCGGCGAGTTCCACGGTGTTGGTCATGGCCTAAAGGTAGCTTTCGGCCGAGCCCGAGGCTGCTGCTTTGTGCTTTGCCGGCCCGCGGCGCGGCAGGGCCCTGGCGGTGGCTGGCTCAGCGGTGAAGGGTCATGCCCGTCGTGTGGTCGGGCACCGCAAAACCGAACTTGTGGTACAGCCAATCGACGTCGGCGAACAGGTTGACCAGGGTCGACTCGGGCAGAGTGGCGATGAACGCCATGATGTTCTCCATGATCACGCGGGACAGGCCTTGGCCTTGGGCGGCCGGGTCGACCGCAATGTCGACGATCTGCACGTGCAACCCGTCGCCCACGACTCGCCCCATGCCAACCAGGGTGCCTTCGCTGCGAAGCGTCACTGCATGAAGCGACCTGGGCAACGCCTCGGCCGCCGCGGCGGGGTCCATGGCCGACAGGCCAACAGCGATCCGCAACGAACAGAACTCGTCAACGGTCGGAACCACCTCAGCAAGCGCAATCTCCATACAAGACTTCTTACCGGTATTTACCCGAATATGCCCCCTATTGCCCATACTTACCCCTATCTGCCGCCGCATCCCACAACGATCAATCGCCCGACCACCCTCCCGCTACAACCCTGACTCAACCCTGACTCAGAGTCACGGGACAACGCACCACGACTCAGAGTCACGGGACAGACTTGCTCGATTTACCCCAATCCAACGCCACGCCCCACAAACCTCAGCCGCCAAGCTGACTCAGAGTCACGGGACAACGCACCACGACTCAGAGTCACGGGACAGACTTGCTCGATTTACCCCTATCCGACGCCACTTCCCGCAAACCCCAGTCGCCAAGCTGACTCCGCCAAGCTGACTCAGAGTCAGGGGACAACGCACCACGACTCAGAGTCAGGGGACAGACTTGCTTCTGGACGACCCCTCGGCGCTACGAATTCCACCGACTTCGCGAGTAGACCGGAAGAAAATGGCGGTTCGTCGGGTTCTTGATGCATGCAGGAGCAGATTGGCCTCCCTAGAGACGATGGTTTCGATGGGTACACACCGGTACTGATCGTGGCCGTGCTGGTCATTGTGGCCGCAACGATCTGGGCCTTTAGCGGCACCACTCGCTTCGAAACTGGTCCGTCCGGACAACGGCTCGATCCCCGCGACGTCTACAACCCCGTGACTGCCGGCGAGCAGCTCCCATCGGGCTACCGGCAACTACTAGCCCGCGACGCCATCCTCCCTATCTACGATCCGATCTTCGTCAACGCAGCCGAGTCCGACTGGTCGGCCGACACCGAAGTGCTCGGTATCGAAATCGGCGGCCAAGCAAAGGCATACCCGATCGCCTCGCTCAACGGTCGAGAACTTGTGGTCGACGAACTCGACGGGATACCGATCCTCGTCAGTTGGTGACCGCTGTGCGCAACGGGGATGGTTCATCGCCGACAGCTCGATAACGAAACGCTGGTGTTTGGCGTCCAAGGAGCACTTTGGGGCAACGCCATGACCTGGTGGGACCACGACACCGGCAGCATTTGGAGCCAGCCGCGGGGCGTCGCCATCGCCGGGCCGCGCAAGGGTGCAACTATCGAGCTCTTGCCGTCGGAGTTCACCACGTGGGGCGCCTGGGTCGACGAGCATCCCAACACCCTTGCGCTGGCCGCCCCCGGCGGACGTTCGGGGTTCGACCTCGACGAGTTCCTCATCGTCGTTGATTTCACCACCGAAGCAAAGGGCTACCCCGTTCCCGAAATGCGGCTCGAAGGGGTCATCAACGACACCGTCGCTGGCGCCGAGATCGCGGTGGTCAGCGACCCCACCAACCCCGAACGGTGGACCGTCTTCTCCCGGGTGATCGGCGACACCGTGGTCGAACTCGAGGTCGATGGCCAGGTGTTGCGCGACAAGGTCACCGGCACCACGTTCGACCCGAACCGAGGGTTCGCCCTCGAAGGCCCACTCGCCGGCGAGATGCTCGCCCTGCTGCCCGGACTCACCTCGTTCCCCGGCGACTTCGACACGTTCTGGCCCGCCGGAACCATCTGGGAGCCATGAGGAGTATCGACCTTCGTCCCCTCGGACTCGACGACGGCATGTGGCGCCAGTTCGGACCAGAGTCGTTTTGGCCCGCCGCCGCGATAGCGGGTGCCGCGGCCGCAACCCTGGCGATCAACCGAATCGGCGGCCTGGTCGTTCAAGACTTCGCCGCGTTCGTCCGGCTCGCGCTCGCCGTGGTGTACGGCTGGATCGCTATCGCCACCGCGCTGTGGTTACTCAGCGGCGAAGGTAACCCTCGCACCCGTCGAGATCACCTTGCTCGCAGCCTCACGCTGGCCGGCTTCGCCCACGCTCCGCTCTTGCTTTTTGGGTTGATGGCCTTGTTCGCCACCGGCTTGTTCGATGTGCAAGGCCCTGGTCTGATCACCGCGGTCTTCGTGGGCGGGTTCTGGTTTCCGGCCATGGTGTTTCAGACGGTTCGCCACACGTGGAAAGGCCAATCGGTGGCGCGCCATGGCGCCGCAACCGCCGTCGTCTACCTAGCGTGGGCCGTGCTGGTAGGCCGCTACCTCGTCAACCAACTCAGCCACACTCTCTAACCCGAACCCCCGAACCCCCTCGCCCTAAACCCCAACCCGAACCGGGAGCGCTGGCGGCACCTAGTGGCGCGGGTATCGCACCGAGTTCGGGTTATTCGGCGAAGAGTTCGTTGGCTCGGGCGATCTCTTCTTCTCGCATGGTCGCCACGTCAGCTTCGAGCAACCAGCCTTCGGCCAGAGCATCGGCGGCCGCCGCATCGAACGCCTCGATGTAGCCGTCGACATCGCCGTACCGGTCGACCAGCGATGCTCCCCCCAGTGGCAAGGTTTGACCGAACAGGAAACAGAAGCCTCCGGTTTCACCACTGGGTTCACCCGACAGAACGCGCAGCGGTGCCTCGACCACCGGGGTGCGGATACCGCCGAATGCAATGCCATCGTCGTCGCGGACCACCACCGGTTCAGAGCCACTGGTGTCGAGTTCGATAAGCGGCGACGTCGGGGGCGTGACCCCGTCCTGAATCCAGGTGACCAGGTGCGACAACCCAGCCTGAAGAGTCTCGTGGTGCGGGCCGTCGTTCAGCCCAACCTCACAGCCGATGATCGAGCCGAGTCCGGCATCGCGCTTGGCCCCTGCCGAGACAGCGATCGTGTAGGCATCGGAGTGTGCCGTGCCGGCGACCTCCCAGGTGTGAACCCACTCGGAGTCAGGCTGACGGGCCGCGGCAAAGCTCAACGCCGTCAGGTCGGTTTCGGCCTCGTACTGAAACACCGGCACGCCGATGTCTTCACGAATGAGGGCCACCTCGGCACCGGTCGCCCGGTCGCCCGAGGGGGCGGGGGCCGACGAGCCACGGCTGTGCACGAGGAAACCGTCGAACACGTTGGTCAGCGGGTGCACGGCATTGATGTAGGTGGCCAGGAAAATCGCCGACTGCGATTCGCCGGCGCCGATCACCGTGGTTGGCTCCAGGCCACCGAGCGCATCGGTTTCGGTCAGTCCCGCCGCAACCGCCCCGGCCTGGCTCATGATGTCGAAGGCGAAACCGTCGCCCGGATGTTCGAGGGTGCCGTAGCGATCGGGGTCGATCACTTTCAGCCCTCGAGTGTCGACCAGGCCGCCTTCGATTCGGCTGCCTTCGGTTCCGTTCACGCCGACCGCTTGCACCGATACCCCGATGTATACGTGGCCCGAGCGTTCGATCTCTTCGGCAACGTAACCCCAGTCGGGGCTGCTGTCGGTTCCGGCGGTCACGTTGTACCACTCGACAAACACCACTCCGCTAAACGCCTCGGCCGGAGGTCGGCGCACGATCATGCGGGTACGAAACGGTGCAGTGTCGCCTGGCTCGGCATCCCACTTGCCGTCGTCGGACAGCTCACCGGCGACGTAGCTGGTGGCCTCGCCGCCAAACAGAAACTCTTCTTCAGTCCAGCCCTCAGGGAGGCGTGCGCTGGCCAAGGTTTGACGGATCCCGTCGTTCGGGCCGGCCGTTGAGACCTCGGGGATACTCACCGTCGGCTCCACGGGTGCCGGCGCAGCAGTTGTTGCCGGCGCCGACGTTGTTGCGGGAGCGGCAGTAGTCGCCGGGGCTGCAGTGGTGGCCGGAGGATCGGTCGGTTCGGGAGCGTCGGATTCGTCAACCGCGTCATCAGCCTCGGTTGTAGCACTCGGTGTCGCGTCATTGCTCCCGCCACATGCGGCCGCCAAAACAGCAAACACCACGAGCAAAGACACCAACCGACCGGTCCGAAGATTCCCCATGTCGACACCCTACGCAGCCGTCACCGAGGGAAGAAATGCACGAACGAACCCGTCGGCGGCTCCGCCTTACCAGCCGGCGCCGGTTAGCTCGGGGTATCGGCGGGCGGGTTGTCGAGAGCGAGATAGTCGGCGACCGGGATCCTGAGCACCGCGGTAATCCCCAAGGCAGATCGGTCGTCCGACTCGAGGTGGTCGATTGCGTTCTCGACCGCCGTAAAGAGCTCGTCGACCGGGCCGTCGAGCCGAGTGATGTACGGCAGCCACGGAACAGGGTCGGTTTGGCCGATCACCCGTAAGTCGCTGGCGAAGGGTTCAAAGGCCTGAACCAAGCGCCAAGTGACGGCATCGATCGAGGCAATATCGGCCCGCTGCTCGGCGACCGCTCGGGCCGATTCGAGATGTTGGCCGGTGGGCACAAACCGCTCGAACCAGAATCCAGCCCGAGTCACCGAACGATACGGCGAAGCGAAACCCGACTCAGAGTGGGTTGCGTTGTAAGCGAACACGGCGGAAGCGAAATCGACCAACGCCGACCGAGGGTCGGTCGACCGAGTCACAAAGACACTTCGACCAAACCCAGGCGCGCAACCTTCGATGCCGTAGTCGGGCGTGCCAACAAGCGAAACCTTGCCGTGCAGCTCGGTGCGGTACGGCATCCCACAGGTCTGGCTCAGCACAAGATCTGGATGCAACCAGGCGTTGGCGTCGTCGCCGCCGGTCGTGAGATCAGCCGGGCTATCGACACCAGCTTTCGACAACTCAGCCCGGATCAAAACCCAATATCGATAATGGGCGTCGGCCAGTTCAGGCCGCCAGTACATCGGCAGAGAAGTAATCACGACTCGACGTTACGACGGCACATGCACGACGACTCGATCGGCACATCGCTAAAGGACTGGGCTTCGGCCAACTGGCCCTCTAGGTGGACGAGTTCCTCGGGGTCGGCGGGGTTGCTCGCCGACCGATTGCGCAAACACTCGACCAGACCGTGGAGGCTCCAAACGTTCTTTGGGTGCTGCGAGCACCGTTGAAGCGAACCACTCAATCCCAGATCAGCTCGGTACACCTCTTCGGCCTCATCGAAATGGCCCTGCTCGATCAGCAGCGCCCCCAACGCATGGCGAGGTGGGTGCATCCACGCCCATGGCTCGTTGTACGACAAGCCATCGTCGCGCCGAACACCTTCTCGCAAATGGTCAAACGCTTCGGTGTAGTTGCCTCGGTGATACGCCACCTCACCATCGAGCATCTTCTCGCCGACCGCTAGTAGATCGTGGGCGGAGTTGTTGAAAAAGCCTCTCGATTCGGGGATGGCTTCGAGGGACGTGGCAAAGTCCGCCCGGCTCTGTTCAGCCGCTTCGAAGTCGCCAACAAACGCATGGGCCACGCCTTTCGCGTAGTGATACATCGAGGTCGAAACGCAGTAAAGCGCTGGGTCGGCGGGTAGCGGTGCATCGATGATCTCCTGCCAGCGCCCAAACCTCACGAGCACGTGCATGCTCATCGAGAAGTAGCCCTCCATCGTGGCCACCAACTGCGGGACATCGTCGCGGCTCAGCACTTCAGGGGTCAACGTCTCGCATATGCCCTCGGCGGCGGCCAAGGCTTCGTCGAAGCGTCCCTGAAGCATGCAGGTGTACATCATCAGGTGGTAGTCGTGGCACCGACTCGTCGTATAGAAGTTGAACGGTCCGGCGTACTCGACGTATTGGTCGTCGGCGGCGATCGCCTTGGCGCTCGCAATCCGCGCTTTCTCGTATTCACCACACAACACATAGATGTGTCCGGGCATGTGATTCATGTGGCCGGCGTCGGGACAAAGATCGCGCAACGCATCGGCCGATCCCATCGCCCGCTCCGGAGCGTCGGACATCTCCAGCGCATGAATGTGCAGGTGCAAGATTCCAGGGTGTGGTGGCTCGCCGCTTTGTTCCGAGAGAGCGAGCGACTTCTCGCAAACCGCGATCGCCTCAAGCGTGTCGGCCCCTTCGGCGGGTTCGCCGGTGTCGACGTTCCAGAGCTTCCATGGTGTGCGAACCAACATCGACTCGACGAACAGCGACATGACGTCGTGGTCATCGGGAAATTGACGGTGCACCTGGCGCATAGCGTCGGCGTACTCGTCATCCCATCGTTTGAACTCGTCGGCCGACACCGGATGCGGCTCTTGGAAACGCATCGCCAGGGCGCCGATCAACGCTCGCTCTGCCTCGGTTGCATGCTCCATGTACCGCTGTGCCTCGACAACATGGGAGTGACAAAAGGCGGTCATTTCGACAATTTCATTCGGGCCAAAGGCGGCCCACACGTAGTTGTAAAACGGCCCCGACGCATACGCCACACCCCAGTGAGCCATCGCGCATTGCGGGTCGTGTTCGAGGGCGATCTGAAAGCACGTGCGGCCCTCTTCATGGTTGAACGCTAAGCACCAATTGAGCCCCAGATCGAACCATTCTTGAGCCTCGGGTACCGAGGTAGTAATGGGGCGCGTATGCCCACCTAGATCAAACCTTTTCACGCCGCGCAGAGTACTTGTTTCGGTCAGAATTCGATACTGAATGTTCTGCCAATACTCCCCGATCCCGCCATGTCGGGTTTCGGGTCCGAAGATACTCTTTAGGTGTGGACAACAAACCCGAATGGGTTACTCCTGCCGTCTCCAACTCGACGCGTCGCGAGGATGCGATCCTTCTTGTTCTCTGCGCCTGGCTACTCGGCGGCCTGTTCCTCGACGGATACGCCCACGTGTACGTCATCGACACCGAAACTGAAGACTTCTTCACGCCGTGGCACGCGATTTTCTATGCAGCGTTCACGGCCGTTCTGATCTGGGTCGGCGTCATCGCTTACCGCCGGCGAGCACCCGGCAAGCTCATCGACTGGTTCCCGGCCAGCCACCGGCCCACTGTCGTTGGTGTCATGTTGTTTGCACTCGGTGGCCTGGGCGACGCGATCTGGCACACCATCTTCGGCGTGGAGGTCGGGGTCGACGCTCTACTCTCGCCCACCCATCTGTTGCTACTCACCGGAGGCTTGTTGGTGGTCTGGACGCCGGTGCGGGCGGCCGCTGCTCGAGGCGACGCTTCGCCCTGGCTGCCCATCGGCGCCGTGACCGGGGTGACGGCCGTGCTCACGTTCTTTATCGAGTATCTCTGGCTGTTGCCGTGGCCGTGGTTTCCTCGACAACCTTTCGACCCGGTAACCGAACATGGTGTTGGGCTGATCCAGCAATTCCTCGGCTCAACGGTGGCGATGGTGGTCGTTCTGGTGACGCCGTTGTTGATGATCGCTCGACGTTGGGTACTGCCGTTTGGCGCCGCAACGATCGCGTGGACTGCCGCGGCGATTCTCGAGGCCGCGGCCTTTTCTCAACAAGCCCGGCCAGTGCTGTTAGTGCTGCTTGGCGGGTTGACGTTCGACCTCACGATGGCCGCAACCCGAGGTCGGTCGTGGGGTCTCACCATGGCGTCGGCCATCGGACCCGCCGTGATCTTCGCCAGCTTCTTGATCGGCGCCCGTATCGATGGCCCGCTCGGATGGCCGCCCGAAATCTGGGGCGGAACCGTCTTCACCGCCGCCGGAGTAGGCGCCGGCCTCTCCATGCTCCAAAGCTCTGGCGCCCATCGGCCAACCAAACTGAATCAGGTGTCAGACATCTGATTCAGTTTTGAATCCAACTCGCCTGTACCTGTCACTTCATATGCAACGTGCTGAATGGACCGGATCGGGGCTATCAGGCTCCAACAAAAAAGCCTCGTCTGTTTCGTCGTTGTTCCAGATGTACCTTCCGGTCAGCTTGATGCCCGGACCTACATCGGCATTAGGGCCAGACTTGAGAACGACTTCCCCTCCGCTCGCAAGGTCGTAGCTGGGCAACTCATATGTGAAGTTGGGTCCAAGATCATGGATCTTCCAACCTGCCAGATTTACGGTGGAAGACGAATCGTTCCTTATGCCGACTCGTTCCGACTCGGCGTGGCAATAACTCACGAACACACCTTTGTGTCCTACAACTTCGGTCGTCGACGGCGACGGCAGCAACGTCGGGGTGCTAGTCGTCGTTGTCGTTGTTGTCGTTGTTGTCGACGACGTGGTGGTCGACGTTGTCGAGGTCGTCGGTGTAGTTGACGTGGTCGGCCGAGCCATAGTCGTTGGCGGCTTGGGGGTCGTGGTGGAGCTGGCCGGCGGTCTTGGCACCGGGTTCTTCTTGACTGGCTTTGCCTTTTCGACCCGGATGTTGGATTCGCATTCGCGAGAGCGGTCTTGACCCCGGCCTCCGTCGCATCGATCGTTTCCAGATCCACCGCGGAGTTGATCTCGACCCTTGCCGCCGATGAGCCGGTCGTCGCCAGCCCCGCCGCAGATCCGGTCCTTGCCACCTCGGCCGTTGATGATGTCGTCGCCCCCGAGACCAACGATGACATCGTTGCCCGACGTCCCGCGCAGCATGTCACCAGCCGATGTGCCAACGATGGTGGCGCGTTTGCCAAGGCACTTCGGCACCTGTGCCTCGGCCGGAGGAGTGATTGCCGGAGCCGTCGCCAGAAACGTGAGCACGGCAATCAGGGGAATGAAGAGGTGTCGCATACGAAGAACGCCGCCCAGCGTTGAACAAATCTCAGACTGACCGAAACGTAGTCGGTCGATACCGGGCTAGCTAACGACGGAATCGTCGTAGGGCGGCCCTTCGTCGTGAGCGTTGGCGGGCGACTCGTTCTTCGGGGGTGATCCGGGCGGTATCGGGGCCGAGGTGAGCGTCGAGGTCAGCGACGGACAACAACGTGAGTTCGGGGATCGGGTCGGACTCGGGCAGGTTGTAACGAACGGTGAGATACCCGTCGGCAATGCCCGCGGTGTCGAGCCAATTGGCGACCCCCGGATCAGCCGGACTGATGACGATGCGAACAACCCCATCGGGGTCGACCTCGGCTTGGGCATCGTTGATCGTCACCGGACGGTTGATGAAATCGAGCGACTGATACCAGCGGTCGCCGAGCTGAATCTCCCAGTAGTGACAAGCGGGCGGCGTGAACTCCAGCACGAGAGCCTCGCCGTCGGCGACCCGCCACATGCACTGGTGATAGGCCTGCCGTTCAGTGCCGCCGAGACCCGATGTGTCGACGGTTTCGAGCGGCTGGGCAAACCGGTTTACCTCACCCCGGGTCATATGCGCCTCGCCGAACTCGGTCCAGTACACCGGCAAGAAGGCCGACATCCCGGCTGCCCGTCCCAGCTTCTCCACCACCTGTTCCGACGTGAGTCTTGGCGGCACCGGGGCGTCGAGACACTCGATGTGGAGGTCGGCGGGCTCCTCGTTCTCCCAATCGGCAAAGAACTGACGAACCAACATGCGGGTGGGCAGCGCTTCCAGTTCGAACCAGGTTCCCGGCACGGCATCGACGGGGGCTGGTTGCGAGGAGAAAAACACCTCGAACTCGCCGTTGGAATCGGTCACCAAGTCGGCACCGTCGAGCTCGAGCAGCTGGCGAATCGGGGCGGTTCCAAAGGTCCACGTCATGATCGCCATCCCGAGCGACCGGACCGATCCAACATTGCCCGACAACCGGTAGGTATGAGTGAGGTCGAGAGGCGCCGTCTGGTACAACGCATCGGGGTTGTCCTGGCCCATCTTCGACGGATATCGCCAACCGAGTTCGGGATGCAACGGATCGTCGTTCTCGAACACCTGCTCGAGCTGCATGGCCATCAAACGGATCGTGTGCCGCACGCCTTCGGCTCGTTCATCACGGGACACCTCACGCTTCGGGTCGACCACGTGGTCGATCGCCCCTTTCATGTCGTCGCAAAACTTGTGCCAAGCAACCAGGAGTTCGTCATCAGCGGTGTTGGTCATAGCCCAACCCAATCACCACCACTACGCCCATGTCCACCGTGCAGCGACTCAGAGTCATAGCTCCGGCGGTTCTGATCGCGTCTGACCCGCTCCGAGCGGGCGAACCGCGAAAATTTCGGAGAACGTGATTCAGAGTCAACCTCCGAAAACAAAACCCTGACTCAGAGTCAGGGTTTTGTCCTGAACTAGTGGGATTGCGGTGCGGCCGTACACTGGGTTGGTGAGCGCGGGGACAAAACGCAAGTGGGACTACCTGATGCTGGCGGCGTTTGCGTTGTTGCTGAGCGTGCCGGCGATGATCGGGCGAGGGGTCGGCGACGTCGAACACATCGCCGGGTACTACGCCTCGACCACCATCGAGGCCGACGGCACCAGCCGTATCGCCGAACGCATCGAGTACGACTTCGGCGGCGAGACTCGCCGGGGCATCTACCGCGACATCCCCGACCTTCGCGACTCCCCCGCAAGCACCGACGACATCGCCGTGTCGTCACCGACCGCCCCCGACGGGTGGATCGTCGAGTGGAAGAACGACGGCGAACCCGGCAGTCGATGCGGCGATACCCGAACCGACTTTGTCTACCGGTCGCTCGGCGTCGCCGATGTGCCTCGCCTGTGCATTGGTAACCCCGACATCGATATCGAGGGTCGCCATACCTACGACCTGGCCTTCAACGTGTCGCCGATCGCCGAGAACAAAACGGCGAAAGAACGGCGAGACGACTTCTACGACGAGGCGCTTGAACAGCTGGAAGAACAACAGGCGGCGCTCGAGCGAGGCGAAAACCCTGGACTCTCCGCCGAGAACTACCTCCCACCGCCACCCGTCACCGACCATCCCTACGACGACACCTACCCGGCGCCCGCGCCGCTCCAAACCGGCGACCGAATTGCGTGGGAACCGGTTGGGCGAGGCTGGACGGTCGACATCAGCAACGTCGAGGTCCACCTGCGCACCCCGTTTGAGCTCGCCGATATCGAGTGCGTCTCGAGTCGGGCGTGCAAGGTCGAACAGGTCGCCCCCGGTCACGCCATCATCACCGCCGAGGAGCTGTCGGGAATCTCGATCACCGAGGACTCGCGTCGGGCCGGCGAATCGCTCGAGGTCATCGCAACGCTCGGCGACCCGGTGCCGATGCCGGCCGCCCTACAACTCCCACCGCTGGCCGACGACACCTCAGCCAACTTCCTCCAGGTCATCCTCGCCACCACCCTCGGTGCCCTCGCCCTGATGCCGTTCGCCGATTTCTTCGTGCGCCGGAAGGGCCGCGAGATGGTGTTTGCCGGCGGATCGGTCGATGCCGCGTTCGGACCAGGCGACGTGAGCGACGGCGAGCCAGCAACCATCGCCCGAATCGACGCCGCCGAACTGCAAAAACTTGCCACGATCGAGTTTGTTCCCCCGGCCGAACTTGAACCCTGGCAAGGCGGCATCGTCGACCAAGAGAAGATCCTGCCCAACCACAGCACCGCGTGGTTGATCCAACAGGTGATCGATGGCCAGATCTCGATGGCCGGATCCGACAGCATCGTTCTTTCCGAACTCCCGGACCGCGAGTCCGACCTCGTCCTCGACGCCATGTTCAAAAAGCGCGACCGGGTCACCCTCGGCTCCTACGACAAGGAGTTCGGCTCGGCGATGGACATCCTGCGAGAAAAACAGATGCAGTTCCTCAAGACCTCGCCGCTGTGGAACGAGGCCCCACCCGTCGCCCGGATCGGCATCCAGGTCGCCGGGTTCGCCCTAGCGGCGATCGGCTTGGCGCTCACCGTGGTCGGCGGGTTCAAAATGGCAGGCGACTTTGGCGAGGGACTCAAGTTCTTGTTGCCGGGCGCCATGGCGGCGGGCGTCGGGGCAACCCTGATCAAACGGTCATGGGAGCTGGCCGTCCGCACGGCAGTCGGTTCGGCCGAGTGGCTCAAGATCGAATCGTTCCGTCAGTTCCTCGCCGGCTCCGAAGCTCACCACGCCGACTGGGCAGCCGAGCACGGCCTCGTCCGCCAGTACACAGCGTGGGCGATCGCGCTGGGCGAGATCGACGCGTGGAGCGATGCGGTCAAACAGTCGTCGGCCCGACTCAACGAACCCGAAGGGTTCTACCTCGCCACCCACGGTCACGGCCTCGGTCGCACCATCACCAAAACCTCCACCGCCCCGAGTTCGTCGGGCGGAAGCGGCGGCGGCTTCTCCGGTGGTGGTGGTGGTGGCGGCGGCGGCGGTGGAGGCGGCGGCAGCTGGTAATCCTCAGGCGTTAGATCGCCCGGGGCAACTACCTTCTCTCTATGCCTACTCCGAGCCCCAAGATCGACCTGCTCCACGCAGCCACGAAGGCGGCCGAGCGATACATCGAAACCGAACGAGCGGCCCGGGTAAGCCCCGCACCCGAGAGTATTGAAGCCCTCGACCAACTGGCTCGGGTAACCCTCGACGCGCCGATTACCGCTACCGAGGCGCTGGATCTGCTCGACCATGTCGGTAGTCCGGCCGCCATGCGCTCGACCGGCGGCCGGTACTTCGGCTTTGTGAACGGCGGGGTGACGCCGGTAGCACTCGGCGCGTCGGTGCTCGCAACCGCCTGGGACCAGAACGGGGCGCTGCCGGTCATGTCGCCGATCGCCGGAGCGCTCGACGCGTTGGCCGCCGAGATGATGGTCGACGTGCTCCGCTTACCACCCGAGTCGATCGCCTCGTTCTGCGGCGGGGCGACGCTCGCCAACGTCACGGGCATCGTTGCCGGCCGCGACCATGTGCTCGAACAGGCGGGTTGGGACGTGCACACCCAAGGTCTGGCCGGCGCTCCCGCCCTCCATGTGATCGCCTCGGATGAAGCTCACGTTTCGGTGCTCAAGACATTGCGGGTCGCCGGGATCGGGTCGAACTCGGTGACCTTTGTTCCCACCGACGAACTGGGCCGGCTCAGGGTCGACGAACTGCCCGAGGTAACCGGGCCTACGCTGGCCATCCTGCAAGCCGGCAACGTCAACACCGGCCATAGCGATCCGTTCCGAGCCATCATCGACCAGCTGCGCAGCGGCACCGAGGCTACAAATCTGTGGGTGCATGTCGATGGCGCGTTCGGCTTGTGGGCCAACGCAACACCCAACCGCCACCAGCATGTCGACGGCGTCGACCTCGCCGACTCGTGGGCTACCGACGGACACAAATGGCTCAATGCCCCCTACGACTCGGGGGTGGTCATCTGCCGCCACCCCAAATCGCTCAAGCGGTCGATGGCCATGGATGCCGCCTATGTCGAGACCCCCGACCACGAACGGGCCCCGATGAACCTCGGCCTGCAAATGAGCCAGCGGGCCCGCGCCATTCCTCTTTGGGCGATCCTGGCCACCGAAGGTCGGGCCGGCATCGCGGCGACGATCGAGCAGTCGTGCCAGCACGCCGAGCGGTTTGCCGAGCTGCTCGGCGCGGCCGGTGCAACCGTTCTGGCACCGCCGGTTCTCAACCAAACCCTGGTGCGGTTCGACGACGACCAAACCACCGACGCCGTCGTGGCCGCGACCCAGGCGGCCGGGGTCTGCTGGGTCGGCGCAACTACCTGGCAGGGTCAACGGGCCATGCGGATCAGCGTGTCCGATACCTCCACCACTGCGGCCGATGTCGAAGCGGCCGCCGAGTCGATTGTTTCCGGGTGGCGAAACCTGTCAGCCTGACCGGATGACCGAACCGGATGGGAGTATCGAGCACCAACTCGACTCCGGGCGAAGCTGGCTCGTCGCACTGGCCGCCGCAACATCGATGTTTGCCACGTTCGGCGTCGCCTACAGCTTTGGTGCGTTCTTCGAGTCGATGTCCGAAGAGTTCGGCACGAGCAGCAGCGCCACGGCGCTGGTGTTTTCCCTCACCATCAGCCTGTCGTTTCTCTTTGGGCTGTGGACTGGCCGCTGGGCGGATCGAGTCGGTCCTCGGCCGGTTCTGTTGGCCGCCGCCGCGTCGTTAACCGCCGGGCTACTCCTTACCTCATTGGTCCAGTCGATCTGGTTGGGGTACCTCACCTATGGCCTCGGGGTCGGCTTCGCCGTGGCGTGTGGGTATGTGCCGATGGTGGCCGCCGTTGGCGGTTGGTTCGAAAAACGCCGGGCGACTGCACTCGGGGTTGCGGTCGCTGGCATCGGGCTCGGAACGTTGGTGGGGTCGCCCCTCGCCGCCCGCCTGATCGAAGCAACCTCGTGGCGCACGACGTATGTGATCTTTGGGATAGGCGGCGGCGCCCTCTTGGTGCTGGCGTCGTTGGTGGCCGAACGCGGACCAGCCGCTGCGGTCGCACCGGCACCGAAGCCCCTGGGCGAACTGCTCGGCATTCGAGATTTTCGGCTGTTCTACCTCGCCTCGCTCTTCATCACCTTTGGGCTCTTCGTGCCGTTCGTATTCCTTACCGACTATGCCGCCGACCGCGGGGTGGGCGACGTGGCCGCCGCCACGCTGGTGGGCCTCATCGGAGGGTCGAGCGTCATCGGCCGACTCGGCCTCGGCGGACTCGCCGATCGGCTCGGGCCGATGCGGCTGATGGTTGCGTCGTTTGTCGTTATGGCACTGAGCCACCTGATCTGGTTGATCGCCGGCAGCCAGTACTGGCTCATGGTCGTGTACGCCGTAATCCTGGGCCTCGGATACGGCGGCTTCATCGCCCTATCGCCGGCGGTGGCCGCCCAACGGTTCGGGCTCGACGGACTCGGCGGGATTCTTGGGACGCTGTATACCTCGGCGGCCATCGGGAGTTTGGCCGGCCCGCCGTTTGCTGGCCTGCTTATCGACCGATTGGGCTCTCGGGCGGCCATCGGGTTCGCCGCGGCCGCCAGCGCTATCGCCGTGGCGATCATCAGCCAACTTGCCGCGAGCATGCGAGCTACGTCGTAAACACCACGTGGCGGATGCCGATGGATGACCATGACAGAAGCGTCGTTGGATCCAGACCGGCTGAGCCGAGAGAAGTCGTTTCACGACGACCGGTTCAGCGACGACTCCTCGCGTGCGCCTACCAAGAAGTTCTACGACGGCAACCAAGCGAGCTTCGAGTACTACTACGGCCGGGTTAGCGACATAACCCCGCCGGTCAATGTCCTCGAGTACGGCTGCGGCACCGGGTCGAGCGCCTTCGAACTCGCTTCTCGTGGCGCCACCGTGACCGGCATCGACATCTCGCCCGTCGCAATCGAAGTCGCCGAGAAGGAGGCGGCTTCGCAAGGCTGCTCCGCCAACACCACCTTTGTCGAGGCCAACGCTGAAGACACCCAGCTCCCCGCCGGGTCGTTCGACTTGGTCTGCGGATCAGGAATCCTGCATCACCTCGACCTCGAACGGTCGATGGCCGAACTACAGCGGCTCCTTCACCCCGAAGGCCGGGCCGTGTTTCTCGAACCGCTCGGTCACAACCCGGCGATCAACTGGTATCGCAACCGCACCCCCGAAATGCGCTCGGTCGACGAACATCCGCTGCTCGACACCGACCTCGC
>CALHTF010000094.1 GCA_938038815.1 uncultured Acidimicrobiales bacterium
CCGTTGGTTTCGATAATGCCGAACTGGTTGGCCTCTTCTACCGGCACCCGGATACCAGCGACACTGACGCCAGCGCCCGACGCGATGTGCTGGTCGAGGAACTGGCGAGGGTCGATCCGGTATATATGATCGGCGCCGAACACGAAGATGTACTCGGGGTCTTCGTCGTCGATCAGGTTCATGTTCTGATACAACGCGTCGGCCGAACCGGCGAACCAGTGGGGGCCACGTCGCATTTGCGCCGGCACGGTGGTTACATAACCGCCAAGCATCGTCGACAGACGCCAGGTGCGACTGATGTGTACGTCGAGCGAATGGCTCTTGTACTGGGTGAGTACGACGATCTTGCGATAGCCGCCGTTGGCGAGGTTCGATAGCGCGAAGTCGATCAGGCGGTAGTGGCCGGCAAAGGGAACCGCCGGCTTGGCGCGATGAACGGTTAGCGGATGTAGGCGCGAGCCCTCGCCGCCTGCGAGGACCATGCTGAGCGTCCGTGGCCGTTCTACTGATTCCATCGAGTTCATTGATCCTGACAACCCAGAAGGGTGAAATAGGTGGGGAAAGTGCAGTGACTTGGAAGTGATCGGTGCGTTTTGACGGTATCCACCGCGCCGCAAAACCGCACGGTTCCAGTCGGCACCGACGGCCCACAATTCAACGGCCACCGCCCGACTTTCTCGTTGGCGCACTACTGGTTCGTTGAATCAGGCCCGGGCCGACTCACGGCGGGCGACGGGTGGTCGATGAAGAAACATGTCCAGTCCAACCGCCCCGCCCGCAACAACCTCTAAGGTTTGCTCGATGCAGCTCACCGATGACGACCGCTGGCGCTTCAATTCCGGCGCCCACGTCGACCTTGCCCAGATCCTTGGCGCCCACGTGGTCGACGGCGGCGTCTGGTTTGCGGTTTGGGCGCCGAACGCGAGCCGGGTCGAAGTCATCGGCGACTGGAACGGCTGGGACGGCACCAACGACTCGCTACACGGCGACGACTCGGGAATCTGGCACGGCGTCATCGCCGAGGCGTCGGTTGGTGCGGTCTACAAGTACCGCATCACCAACGGCGCCGACGGGTCCCTTCACGAAAAGGCCGACCCGTTTGCGTTCCGAGCCGAAGAACCGCCACGCACCGGCTCGATCGTGGCCGACCTGAGCTACGACTGGGCCGACGAGGACTGGATGGCCACCCGGGCGCCTCGCAACGCCCACGACGCCCCTATCTCCATCTATGAACTCCACCTCGGCAGCTGGCGCTACGAGCCCGGCGGCTACCGGGCGCTCGCTGCCCAACTCGTCGACTACCTCGACGAAACCGGGTTCACCCACGTCGAGTTTCTCCCGATCATGGAGCATCCGTACTACCCGTCGTGGGGGTACCAAACCCTCGGATACTTTGCCCCCACCAGCCGCTACGGCACCCCCCAAGACTTCAAGTACATGGTCGATCTGCTGCACCAGCGCGGCTACGGGGTCATCCTCGATTGGGTTCCGTCGCACTTCCCCGAAGATGCTCATGGGCTGGCCACGTTCGACGGCACGCATCTGTACGAGCACGCCGATCCGCGCCTGGGGTTCCACCCCGACTGGAAGAGCGCCATCTTTAACTACGACCGCCACGAGGTTCGCAGCTTCTTGATGTCGAGCGCCATGTTCTGGCTCGACGAGTACCATGTCGACGGAATCCGAGTCGACGCAGTCGCATCGATGCTTTACCGCGACTACTCGCGCAAGGCCGACGAGTGGATCCCCAACGAGTTCGGCGGCCGCGAGAACATCGGCGCGGTGCAGTTCCTACGCCAACTCAACGAGTCGGTGTACAACCGCCATCCCGACATTCAAATGATCGCCGAGGAATCCACGGCGTGGGGTGGGGTTTCGCGCCCCACCGACGAAGGCGGCCTGGGCTTCGGCATGAAGTGGGACATGGGCTGGATGCACGACACGCTGCAGTACATGGCCCTCGATCCGGTGCATCGCAGCTATCACCACGCCGACATCACCTTCCGCATGCTCTATGCGTATACCGAGAACTTCGCCATGCCGCTGTCCCACGACGAGGTCGTGCACGGCAAAGGTTCGATCCTCGACAAAATGCCCGGAGACCGCTGGCAGCAAATGGCCAACCTTCGGTTGCTGTACGGATTCCAGTGGGCGATGCCGGGCAAGAAGCTGCTTTTCATGGGTTGTGAGTTTGGGGTGCCCGATGAGTGGAACGTCGAACAAGAACTGCCCTGGCACTTGCTCCAGTATGGCGAGCATCAAGGAATCAAGAACCTCATCACTGACCTGAACGCCGCGATGACCACCGAGCCAGCACTCCACACGCTCGACTTTGATCCGGCCGGGTTTGTGTGGGCGATCAACGACGACGCGGCCAACAGCATCTTGGCGTTCGAGCGCCGTTCGAGCAGCGACGACGACCGTCCGGTGCTCGTGGTTGCCAACTTCACGCCGGCGGTTCGCGAGAACTACCGCGTCGGCGTCTCCCAGCCGGGCCGCTGGACCGAACTGTTGAACTCCGACGCCGAACGGTATGGCGGATCGAATGCCGGCAACTACGGGGCAGTCGAGACCTCAGCCGACGCGGCCCACGGGTACGAGGACTCGATCTCGATCACCGTGCCGCCATTGAGCGTGCTGTTCCTGGCGCCGGACAACTAGGCGCCACCTCCTTCACCGGCCACCGAACTCGCCGATTGGAGAAGATGTCTCCGCTGTCTGTAACCAACTCCGCTCGCTCCACGCTCGCCGACCGAGCGGCGGCGGCTGGCGTGCTGACCTCCTACGTGGACGTCGACGGCAACGAGGTAACCACAACGCCCGAGGCGCTCGCGGGGGTGCTCGCCGCACTCGATGCCGAGTCCTTTGAGCCCCTGCCCATCGAACCGGTGGTCGTGTGCTGGGACGGCAAACTCGACCAGATCGGCCGGCGCGCTCCTACCTCGTCTGCGCCCACCCAAGCGTCGTATCGGATCGAGACCGAAGGCGGCGACCTCATCGAAGGCCGAGCAACGGGCCGAGCCAACTTCTGGGCTCTTCGCGAGGACCTACCGCTCGGCTACCACCGGCTCACCCTCGAGGGCAGCGAGGCGCTGCTCATCTGCGCGCCGCAGCACGCCACCCCGACCACCAAGAACGGCTGGGGTGTCTTCGCTCCGGTATACGCACTGCGCACCACCGACGATGATCGGGGTATCGGCGACCTCGGCGACCTCGAGGCGCTGATCCGGTGGACGGCCGAGCAAGGCGGCGATCTGGTAGCGATCTTGCCGTTACTCTCGGTGTTCTTTGACCCCGACACTGCGCCGAGCCCGTACTCCCCCGCCTCGGTTTTGTTCTGGAACGAGATGTTTCTCGACCCGTCGGCGTTCCCGTTCGACGGCTCGCTCGAATTCCGTGGTGGCCGAAATCGGCACGTCGACTACGACTCGATCCACACCCAGACCCGCGCCTTGGTCGATCGACTGCTCACCGACACTCGCATCGACACCTGGGCTGCCCATCAAGAGAACGCCCACGACTATGCCCGCTTCCGGGCCTACGGCGAGGTCCATGGTCGCGACTGGCGGAACTGGCCCGCCTCTCAGCGCGGCGGACAACTCGACGATGCCGACGTCGAGCCGGCTCGCATGCGGTGGCACCTCGCCGCCCAATGGGCGATGGACCTGCAGCTCCGAGCCGTCGCTCAACGCGCTCGCGGCCACAACGTGATGTTGGGGCTCGACTTTCCGGTCGGGGTGCATCTCGACGGCTACGACATTTGGGCCAACCAAGAGGTGTTCGTCGACGGCGTTACCGTCGGAGCCCCGCCGGACACCTTCTTCGCCGGAGGGCAGGACTGGCAGCTTGTTCCACTGCACCCTGAACGTTCTCGACGAACCCACCACCGGTACTTCATCGCCGCGATGCGCCACCAGATTGCCCTCGGGGGACTACTGCGCATCGACCACATCATGGGGCTCTTTCGCCGATGGTGGATTCCCGCAGGCGGCGGCGCCACCGAGGGCGCCTACGTGTCGTACCCCGACGAAGAGTTACTGGCGATCATCTGCCTGGAATCTGCCCGGTCGGGCAGCGTCATCGTTGGCGAGAACCTCGGCACTGTTCCCCCTGGCGTAAACGAGTCCCTCGCCGCCCACGGCATCTTGGGCATGTTCATCGCCCAGGACCATCTCGACGAACAGGGACGAGTAACCACCACCCCGCCGGCCGAAATGATGGCCTTGGTTAACACCCACGACATGGATACGTTCCGCCAGCGCTGGGACGACCGCCCCGACCCGGCGGCCGGGCTCCAGGCAGTGGTCGAAGACTTGGCGGCCAGCTCCGCCGAGCTCGTAGTGGTGAGTCTCGAGGACCTGTGGCTTGAGACCGAGCGCCAAAACGTGCCAGGAACAACCACCGGCAATTGGCGCCAGCGCATCGCCGTGCCGATCGAGGCGATCAATCACGAATCGGTACTCGATTTTCTGCCGAACCGAAACCCCCGCTGAGCTGGAAAAACGTCGACCACAGATCGAAAACGGTTCTAATTAGGGGAAAGTGCGTTGAAGGTTATGAAATGACTTCACAGTCGCCTAACATCATCGCCGATGCCCAGCCACAAACCAGCCTCTCGCCCTAATCTCACGAGCTCGATTGCGCCAAGCTCGAGACAAAATTGCCACGACAACCCGAGGCTCACCGCGGCTCTCGTCGCGGCAATTTCACTCCTCGCTGCGTTGCTCCCAACAACGGTTGCAGCAGCCCAACCGAGCCGCATTGCTCCGGCGATTGGCCCGTCGGATTTCAACGACGAGTTCGTCGCCGGCAACGTCAACCGGGCTGTCGCCGCTGACTGGCTCCCCGACGGACGAGCGCTGGTTCTCGAACAAACCGGTCGAATCGTCGTGATGGATCCGTCGAACAACTCGACCACGCCGTGGATCCAGATCACCAACCTCGATTCCGATGCCGAGAACGGCTCGCTCGACTTTGTGGTCGACAACAACTTCGGCGCCACCAACCACATCTACGTGTACTACAAGGCCGCATCGGACGGTCGCCTGCGGATCGGACGCTTTACGTTTACCGGCTCGTCGAACGACACCAACTCCGAGTCGATCGTGTGGTCGAACCCGGGGCCCGCACACGCCGACTTTGGTGGCTCCAACCACATCGGCGGCTCGCTGACCATCGGCCCGGACGCCAAGCTCTACCTCACCATCGGCGACGGATTCAATGCCCCCAACTCACAGTCGCTCGACTCGGTGTTCGGCAAGATTCTTCGTATCAACAAAGACGGATCGGTTCCGACCGACAATCCGTTCTACGACGGTGACGGCCCGAACATCGATGAAACCTATGCGCTGGGCGTACGCAACCCGTGGCGGGCCAACTGGGACTACCAGACCGGGCGACTTTGGGTCGGCGACGTCGGCGGCAACGAAGCAACGACGGCCTACGAGGAAGTCAACCTCATCGAGCCCGGCAAGAATTACGGCTGGCCATTGTGCGAGGGACCGCTCGAGGGCCCAAAGAACGGCCCCGACTGCCCCGCTGGCATCACCGGCCCGGTGTACAGCTACGCCCACAATGTCGACGATGGCTGCTGCTTTAACGCCTCGATCACGGGCGGAAACATCGTCCGAGGCACGATTGCTCCGCTCGAAGGCGACTACGTGTTTGCCGACTACGCCCGAGGCGATATTTCGGCGCTCGACCTTAACGGAGGCACAAGCGGTTCACAGGTCACGTTGCTTCGCGACACCGAGAGCTTTATCCCCTGGGTCGACCAGGGGCCTGACGGCCACCTCTACTACCTCGTGTTCTCCTACCAAGGTTCGTTTGGCGAGCTCCGTCGTTTGCGATTCACGGGCGAAATTTCGAACCAGGCACCGGTGATCCGCAGCACCCTGACGACGCCGAGCAGCGGCACCGCACCGCTTGACGTTGCGTTCTCCGCCGATGCATTCGACCCGGAAGGCACACCCCTTCGGTACGAATGGGAGTTCGGCGACGGCCAGTCCTCCACCGCCACGGCCCCCCGCCACACCTATACCGAACCCGGCTCGTATCAAGCCCGACTATCGGTCAGCGACGGCCAATTCACTACGACCTCGACGCCCATAACGATTCAGGTCGGCGTGGCACCAAAGATAAAGATCACCGTGCCGGACTCGGCGAAGAACTTCTCGGCCGGCGACACGATCACCCTCACCGCCAAGGCGACCGACCGCGACGGCACCATCGGCGCGAAGAACATCGACTGGACGGTGGTGTTTGACCACGACGACCACCAACACCCGTTCTCGACGGCGATGGGCACCGGGACGCTGAACCTCGAGGTTCCACGAACCGGTCATACGTTCCAGGGTGACACCGGATTCTCGATCACCGCGACAGCAACCGATGCCGATGGGCTCACGGCGTCAGAGGTCGTGTCGATCCGGCCCGACAAGATCGAGGTACGCGTCGGGGCGAACGTCGACAACGCGACCGTCGTGGTCGATGGCATTACCCAAACCTCGCCGTTTGTCCTCGATACGGTCCGAGGGTTCGAACACTCCGTGACAGCGCCGGCCAGCATCGGGGCGACCACGTTTGGCGGCTGGTCCGATGGAGCGCCTCGTGACCGCACGATCACCGCCCGCCCCGCAGACAGCTACCGGGCGCTGTTTAACCGCAGTCTCGACGCCCGAACCACCAACGGACTCGTCACGCTGTACATGTTTAACGAGGTGAACGACCGGGCGAGTAAGGGCCAGGTCCGCGATTCGTCGGGCAATGGCAAGCGCCTCAACGTCAAGGTCGCCCAACCGGACCGGGTGAGCTACGACGGCCACAAACTCAGCATCGAAAAGGGAACCAAGGCAGTCTCGAAGAGCTGGTCACGCAAGATCACCCAATCGATCTCGGCCAGCGATTCGTTCACGCTCGAGGCTTGGATCGACCCCGCCAGCCTCAAGCCGGGCAGCCACCAGTTCCTCACGGTCGCCCAGAGCAAGAGCACCGTCACCGCAGCGCTCGGCATGCAGGTTGCGAAGTCTGGCGCCGTGAAGTTCACCGGCGTTATCAGCACCAACCGCAACGGGCCGGGCGGGCGGCTGATCAAAACCGATGACCTCACGGTTGCCGCCGACGAACTGAACCACGTGGCACTCACCCGGAACAAGGCCGGAACCGTGCTGATGTACCTCAACGGCAAACCGGTCGGGAAATGGGGCGTCGCCGGCGACATCCAGGCCGGGGTTTTCCAAAATATTTCGATCGGATCAAAGGTCGAGGGTGGAGGATTCTTTACCGGAAACCTCCATTTGGTCGCCGTGTACTCCAAGGCGTTAAAGGCCGAGGCGATCCAGGCAAACTTCGCCGCCGGGCCCGACCCGGAACGGAACGAGAAATAGCACACCAGAACGGCGCCCCGCTGTGGCACGGGGCGCTCGAATTGGTAGAGTTATCTGCCTTGCGGACGTAGCTCAGTTGGTAGAGCATCACCTTGCCAAGGTGAGGGTCGCCAGTTCGAATCTGGTCGTCCGCTCCAAGTACGAACCCCGGCCCTCGTGGCTGGGGTTCGCTGGTTTTGCACCCGAAACAGCACAGGTGTCTGACCCCTGATGCAGTTTAGGAATCGCCGCGTAGGTCGACTTTGAGGGTCAGCACGCCGTCGACGACTTCTCCGGTAGCGTCGCCAATGATCGCAAAGTCGAGGAAATCCTGTTGGGCTTGCTCGAGGAACAACGCCCGCTCGTCGCCGCCGACCGGAGGCAAGGTGCGCTTCTTGACCGCCGCAGCTCGCTTCTGGAAGCGGGCAACCATGGCCTCGATATCAAGCTCATCTGACATAACTAGCCAACCTCTCGCACCGGCGATGTAATCACTTCTTCAGACAGTCCTGGAATCCCCGAATCCGGTTCTTCGAACGAGTCGATGTCGGTCAGTGGACTCACGGCTGACTCGACGACGTCGGCGTCGCGGTTGTCGATAAGGAAGTCGTCGTCGAAGAGCAGTTCGTCGTCGTCCTCGGAAGCATTGTCCTCGGAAGCATTGTCCTCGGGGGCATCATCGCTCGCCTCGGCGACCACGGCCGGTTCGTCGGGTAACGCAGCCTCGTCGGGGTCGACATCGACGTCGAGGTCGTCGACCACCTCGGTTTCGACAAGCTGGTCAGTGTCTTCAAGTTCGTCGGTGTCATCAAGCTCGTCAGTGTCGTCGAGATCAGCAGCTTGGTCGGCGTCGTCCAGCTCATCCACGTCGAGGTTCGACTCGTCGTCGACAGCTTCTTCTTCAGGTGCCTCGATGATTGGTAGTGCGGCATAACGCGGGCCAGCGTCTTCGTCTTTGTTCTTTTCGGACTCGAGAAACGACTGGTGCTTGTCCTCAAAGGCCGTCTTGCGTTCGAGTTTGCGGGCATGGGCGTTGGCCCGCCGCTTCGGGTCGGTGTGGATCCAGAACAAGATGGTCAGAATCATCAGCCCAACCGCTATCGCCAGTAGCGACACCTTCACCAACCGGACGGTCTCGTTCGCTTCCGCAGCGGTAGAGGTCACCACTTCCTGGGCGAGGGCAGTCGTGGGCAAGCTGGCGAAGATGCCAACCCCCGCCGCCACCAGCACTCGGACTCTCGTCGCTCCGGTCACCGGCGAAGTACGCCGGCACAGCGGCGGGTAGGAGTCACGATCATGGTCTTTCCATCGTAGCCAGTTCGGCTCAGGGCTCGCTGCATAAGCGGACACAGTAGTTGTCGACGACCCGCCTTGGAATGCACCGCTAGTTCACTTCTGATGATTCGGGCACCAGTACGTGGTCCGTCCGCCGACCTTTTCTCGAGCGAGCGGGGCTCCGTCACGCGGGCACTCCCCTTCTCTGGACCGAGAGTCTTGGAGATCACCCTGGTGCGAACCGCCCTTTTTGTCGAGCTCGTCGAGCACCACATTGATCATTTTGGCCAGCTTCTTGTTGTCGTTGGCGTTCAGTTCGCCCGACACGCGGTGAGGCGAGAAACCCGAGCGCCACAGGATCTCGTCGACGAGGAGGTTGCCGAGCCCCGCGATTCGCTTCTGGTCGAGCAGACGGGCCTTGAGCGGACCACGCCCTTTGCCGAGCGCTGCGCCGAGGTCAGCAGCCGAAATTCCCCAGGCGTCGGGGCCGAGCTTGGAGGTGTCGGGGTCGAGTTCGATCCCGCCCAGGCGCCTCGGGTCACGGAGCAACATCAAACCATCGTCGAAGGTAAGTCCAAACCGGTCCCAGGCGGGGTCGTTCCGGTCGCTCGAGTACTCGAGCTGATCGATGGCGGCACCGTCGTCGACGATCAGGCGGCCCGTCATCCCAAATCTCAGACCCAAATGCAGGTCGATCGACTTTTTGGTTCCGAGTTCTAACAACAACAACTTTCCAATGCGCGATGTGCCGAGCACCTTCAGCTTCGGCAGCAACCCCTCAAGCTCGCCTGCGGTGGTGTTCTTGAGAAACCAGTCGTCGGGAGCATGGACCGACGTGATCGTGCGGCCGACGGTCTGGTGGGCAAAGCGGCGATAGATTTCGACTTCGAGCAGCTCAGGCATCGCCCACTATGGCACTTTCTGCCGCGACTCGGACGACCGACTTACCGGTCGCTATCGGCGAGAAATTTCGCCACCATCGGGCCGATAGCCTCGTCTTCAAGCAAGAACCCATCGTGGCCCTCCGGGCTCTCGATGACCTCGTACTGGCACGACTGGCCGGTCGCCACGAGCAGATCGGCCGTTTCCCTTTGTTGCCACGGGCGGTACAGCTCGTCGGAGCTCACGCTGATGATCAACCCGGGTGCCGCAATACGACGAGCTGCTCGTTCGTAGCCGCCCCGTCCCCGACCAACATCGTGAAGATCCATCGCCCGATTGAGAACCAGGTAGCTGTTGGCATCGAACCGACGAGCCAATTTCTGGCCGTGATGGTCGAGGTAACTCTCGACCTGGAATCGGTCCCAGAGCCCAAACGCATCAATCGAGTCGAGCGGCTCGCGTCCGAATCGCCGCTGAAACACTTCATCGGTGCGGTAGGTCACCTGAGCGACCGACCGGGCGATAGCCAGCCCGGCGTGGGGCCCGTCGCCGACCTCAGCGTCGTAGTAATCGCCACCTCGCCACTTTGGGTCGAGGGCGAGCGCCGTTCGGCCAATGGCACTCCACGAAATCTGTTGGGCGGTTGCTCCCAACGTGCTCGCCATGGCCGTGAACGCGTTCACCCGGTGCGGATACATAACGGCCCACTCGAAGACTTGCATGCCGCCCATCGACCCGCCGATCACGTGGTTCCACGCTTCGATTCCGAGGTGATCGGCGACTCGCGCTTGGGTCCGGACCATGTCGCGTATGGTGACCACCGGAAACGCCGAGCCGTAGGGCCGACCCGTTGCCGGGTCGAGCGATGCGGGTCCGGTGGTGCCCTGGCAGCCACCGAGCACGTTCGCACAGACAACGAAGTATCGGTCGGTGTCGATTGCTAGACCGGGGCCGACGAACTCGTTCCACCACCCGGGGGCCTTGTGGGCCAAGTTCATTGGTCCAGCGGCATGTGAATCGCCGGTTAGTGCGTGGCAGACCAGAATGGCGTTTGAGGCCTCAGCATCGAGTTCGCCCCAGGTTTCGTAGGCCACGGTTACGTTGCTGAGCGAGCCACCAAGCTCAAGCACGAAGGGGTAATCCTCGGCAAAGGTGAAGAACCGACGATCACCAATCGGGTCGCCGACCTGCCAGGCACCCGTCGCCGGGATGTCGGTTGGATACGAGCGCCCGGACGCTGGTTGGTCCTGATCAGCCATTGCCGACCATTTTCGCTCGCCAAAGGTGATCTGTCACGCCCGACGGGCGCCACGACCTATAAGCGGTTGATCCACCACGCCAAAATTTCGGGGTCTTGCACCTCATAAGCCCTACACATCGTACGGCCCAACTCGGCGAGTTGGTCGTTCGGGGCCTCGGCGTCATGGGACGATCGTTGCGCAGCGGAAAGGTCGGCTGCCAACGATTTAGCAAGCTCGGCTCCTCGGTCCCACTCGGCGCCGTCTTTCGGCAGCGGTAGGTCCAGCACTTGGCGGGCCGAGAGCTTGATAGCGGTCGACGTCATCGCGGCGCCGGCGGTTCGGCGAAACGCCACGACCGAAACCACCGGACTGCTCAGTGCAGCGACCACGTGCCACAACCGTTCCGGGTCAACCAGTTCGACGCTGATCACCGGGGTAACCGGCACGAGCAGCCCGTCTGGATCAGCAACGACCTCGACCACCCGGGTTTGGGTCGCCACGACAACTTTGGGAACGAGGCGTTGTTCGAACCAGCGCTGCTGCCGTTCGGTCGCTTCGTCGAACTTCGCCGCGTCGACCACCGGGAAATCCCAGCGCTGCTTCGCAAACCGAGCCTGGTCGACGCCCCAGCGACTTTCGAGCACTTCGACCAGCCCCGACGTGACCAGGCGGGGACGGGGATCAGACGCCGTGCCTTCAACCGCCGCGCCGGCGAGGGCGTAGTACTCGTCGCGAAACCCCGCGGTAGCGGTGGCCAGGCTGGCGACGGTAGCCGAGGTCGCTTCAACGACGACCTGAGGCACCCCTTGGCGGTCGGCGTTGAGTTCGGCCCACCGCCACGGAACCTCCGGTGGGGCGAACTCGCGGTCGAACGTTGGCTCAGGCCCGCCGAGACCACGGACCGGGCGGCGAGGCTCGTCGGGCGAACGGTTGTCGAGCACCAAGCCACACACCCGAACCGCGGCGTCGAAACCCGAAGCGTCGCCGAACCAAACCGATCGCAGGACGGCCCGCTCGCCCACCACCCGGCGAATCGGTTCGACGTCGCGAGTGGCCAGCACCGACTGCGGAAGTACCAACCCAATTGCTCCCCCGTCGACGACGTGGTCGAGCGAATCGAGCAGGAACAATGCTGCGGTATCGACGTAGGGCCGAACGAGGTCGCCGAATCGCTCCTTGAGTTCGTCGGTTTGCTCCGGCGAACGGGCGGTCGATTCGCCCAGCTGGCTTTGGAACGGCGGGTTGCCGATAATGGCGCCAAAAGGTCCGCCCCACGACGCATCGGCTGCCCCGAGTACCCGGTTTGCGTCGAACCCGTTCCCTTCAACCACCGCCACTGACTCGGGCGCCACGTCGGCCCACAACCCGAGTGCGGTTCGGGTGGCCGCTGCGGCGACCGGGTCAAGGTCGACTCCGCGAAGCCGGCCAACCGAGTCGAGCCGGGCACTACCCGCATGCTCGAGCCACCGGGCGGCGGCCAGCAAAAAGGCTCCACCGCCACAGCACACATCGGCGATCGTCGCCGGTGGATGCTCGGGGTCGAAGGTCTCTGCGACCAGCGCGGCGGCCACGGGCTGGGGGGTGAAGTACATGCCCTCGGTGTGACGGTCGCCGATTTCGGTCGCCAACTGCACGCTGAGGCCGACCACTTCGGGCCGATCGACTCCGTCGGGCGGACTCGGCACGGCGAGGGTATCGTCGGCGGCGGCCGCCAGAACCGGGTCGAGCCGTGCCCCGGCCACCCGCGCTATCGCGGCAACCCGAGCGAGTCGCGAAACGCCCGAATCGAGGGTGGCCAGATAGCCACGCAGCTCAGCGAGGTACGCACGGGTCGCTCCCGGGTCGGACCCTGGAGCTATGAACGCCTCTTCCATCGTCGAAAGCCTACGCTGGCGCAATAATCATGGGAGACCAATCATGAAATGGCGTACGTTCGGCGAAACCACCCTGTACGACAACCCGTGGATCAAACTGACCCAGGTCGACGTGGAAGTACCCGGCGTTGGCCGCATCGATCACCACGTGGTCCGAGCACAAAACGAGGTTTCGGGCACGATCATCACCGACCCCGACCGTGGCGTGCTGTTGCTATACCGCCACCGCTTCATCACCAACGAGTGGGGATGGGAGATTCCGGCGGGTCGGGTCGATCCGGGCGAAACCCTGGCCGACGCAGCGTACCGAGAAGCATTTGAGGAGACGGGATGGCGCCCGAACTCGATACGCCAACTCACCAGTTACTTCCCCAGCGACGGGCTCTCCGATCAGCAGTTCCACATCTTCCACGCGGCGGGCGCGATCCACGAAGGACCACCCAGCGATCCGTCAGAATCTGAGCGGATCGAGTGGAAGGCCACCGAGGAGTGTATCGACCTGCTGCGATCGGGCGAGATCCGAAACGGACTCACCATGACCGCGCTGTTGTGGTTCGTTGCGCTGGAGCAGTAGTCCCTACGCCTCGAGCGGGTCGTAGGAAGTGAGGTCGGCCAACCGAGGATCGTTCGAGAACATCTCGATGATCGGCTGCTCGACCTCGATGCGCTTCTGGAGCCGCTTCACTTCGAGCTCCTCGTTGTAGAGCACCAAGGTGGCGACCATGCCCGACGAACCAGCGCGAGCGGTACGCCCGGACCGGTGCAGGTACGTCTTGTGATCGGACGGCGGGTCGTAGTGGATCACGATGTCGACCTCGTCGACATGGATACCCCGGGCGGCGACGTCGGTCGCGACCATCACCGAAAGCTTGCCGTCGCCAAAGTCCGACAAGGCCCGCTCGCGGTTGCTCTGGCGAAGGTCACCATGAATCGCGGCAGCTCGCACGCCCTCGTCGTCGAGTGCTTGAGCGAGCCGGTCGGCCATGTGTTTGGTGCGGGTGAACATGATGGTGCGGTTTCCGCCCCGAGAAATCGCCGCCGCGACCTTGGGCTTGTCCATCTGGTGAACGGCGATGAAGCGATGCTGCATCTGCTCGACCGTTACTTCGTCCGACACCACCTCGTGCATTACCGGATCATCCTGGTAGCGCTTGATGAGAGTGTTTACCGCCCCATCGAGGGTGGCGGAGAACAACAGGGTCTGGTGGGTTCCTTCGATCTGGCGCAGAATCCATTCGAGCTGGGGCAAGAACCCCATGTCGGCCATACGATCGGCTTCGTCGACGATGACGATCTCGATATCGGCGACGCTGATCTCTTTGCGTTCGATGAGGTCGATCATACGGCCGGGGGTTGCAACAACCAGGTCGACACCTTTGTTGATCTTGGCGATCTGCTTCTCGATTGGCGCGCCGCCATAGATGGCGACGGCGTTGCGATCGAGCATCTCGGCCAGGGGTGCCAGCTCGTCGCATACCTGGGTGGCGAGTTCGCGCGTCGGCACCAACGCTAGGCCGCGAGGCTTGCCCGGTTCGGCCTTGGAGAGCCGTTCGAGGGCCGGGATACCGAACGCCAGGGTCTTGCCGGAACCGGTTTTTGCTTTGCCACAGACGTCGCGTCCGGCGAGCGCATCGGCGATCGTGAGTTCTTGTATAGGAAACGGTCTCGTTATGCCGCGAGCAGCAAGGGAGTCCGCAACGGCGCTAGAAACGCCGAGCGAGTGAAAGTCAGCCATGAGGGGTTTTCTCGATTAGTTGGAGGAGGCGGGATCGTGAGGGGCCGACCGATCTCTTGTCCTTACGATCGACCTGGCGTCAGGGTACTCGGGAAATACCCGGCGGACGCGTTCGCGCCGGTTACCCGAACCGAACTCGCCCGTTGCGAACCTCGACGCCTTCGGCGGCCAAGGCTTTGGTCTGGCGAACCTCGTTACCGGGAGCGAGCCTCCCGGCGGCGTTGACCACCCGCCACCACGGGTGACCCGTGCTGCGTTTGAGGTAGGTGCCGACCGCTCGAGAGGCGCCGGGAAACCCGGCCTCGGCGGCGATTTCGCCGTAGGTCATTACGTCGCCAGGCTCGGACTCGTCGAGCACCTTGGCGACTGCCGCCTCAAAGTCGGTGAGCCCGTCAGCTGGCATCGACCGAATCGAGTCGCACCAAACCAATTGGTTCGGCAAGACCCGACACCTTGCGCTCGCCCACATCGACGGCGGTGGTGTTGACCATCATCAACGAAATCAGATCGTGGGGCGCCAGAATTTCGGTGGGGTCGGCCATGTCGCACAACCGGGCGGCCAGATTCACCGGGCGGCCAATGTAGTCATCGCCCTCGAACAAGATCACCGGACCAGCGGCGATCCCGCCTCGCAAGGCGAGTTGCAGATTGCCTTCCTCGACCAGTCGCTCGATGTCGACGATCGCCTCGACGACCATCTCGGTTTCGAGCCCGACCAACATGGCGCCGTCGCCCAACCATTTCGCAATGCGAACCCCTTTGCGGGAACACACTCGACGAACAACGCCTCGGAAGTCGGCCAACATGTCGACCGCTGCGGCGTCGCCTTGCTTGGCGGTGAACGCCGTGAACCCCGAGAGGTCGATGAACGCGAACACCCGCGTTACCCGGGCAACCGAGTCTGCGCTAGAGAAGTCTTTGTCGAGAGGTTCCACCCGGCAAAGCTACCAAGCAACGCTACTGTTCTCAGGAATGTTTCTCCGATTGCGGCGCGCCGATGGACTTTCTTGAACAAACAAACGAATGGCCGGTCGGGGCGGTAGCCGTCGCCGCGCTGGTGGGCGGCGAGGTTCGCGGCACCAAAGGCGACACCAGTGCCACCTTTGCGCTCGCCTCGGTGACCAAACTACTCACCGCGGCAACGGTGCTGGTCGCGGTCGAAGAAGAGTCGGTCAGCCTCGACGACCCCGTAGCTGGCGCGCCGGCGCAGGCCCGCCTGGCCAATCTGCTCGACCACAGCGCGGGGCTCGCGACCGACGAACCAACCGTGCTGGCCGACGTCGGAGCCCGACGCATCTACAGCAACGCGGCGTACGACCTGGCGGCTCACCATGTCGAAGCGGCAACCGGCATCGAATTCGCCACCTACATGGACGAGGCAATCTGCCAGCCGCTCGGGATGCACTCGACCGCCCTCACCGGCCCGCCGGGCCACGGCGCCCACTCATCGGTCGACGATCTCGCTCGATTCGTACTCGGACTTCGCAATACAACAGTGCTTTCACGCGACTCGGTCGAGCGCTTTTCGACCCCCGCCCTCGACGAACTTGCGGGCGTCCTCCCCGGCTACGGCAAACAAGATCCAAACCCGTGGGGGCTCGGGGCCGAAGTGCGAGGCACGAAATCGCCGCACTGGACCAGCGAGCGCCAAAGCGCCCAAACATGGGGGCATTTCGGCAGAGCAGGCACCTTTTTGTGGGTAGATCCTCAAGTCGACCGGGCATTGATTTGTCTGACCGACACGCCATTTGGCCCCTGGGCCCTCGACCGGTGGCCCGCACTCAGCCGACCCCTGGCCGATATCTAGCCATTTTCAGCCCAAAAAATTCCTTTCTAGTGAAAGTTGTTCACCGGTAAAGCGCGGGCCGTATAGCGCCGATGAACTATGTCATGAAGGCTCAAGCACCAACCGGTGTTGCCGTGACAAGGCTGGCAAGAATTCGCGTCGCCCAAGTCCTCGTCGCGGCCGGCCTCGGGTCGGACACGCCGCTTGAACGCATGAGCAGCGTGACGAACGAAGTTTGGGGCACGAAGGACTTTTTGGTGCGGGTGAACCGCCGAGCCGATGGTCGCCTCAAGCGCGAAGCGAGCCTCGCTGCGTGCCTGCCCGACGAGATCCGCTACCCCGAGGTGATCAACGTCGCCGAAGGCATAGAACTCGATTGGATGATCACCAAGCGCAAGCCCGGCCAGCCGCTGAGTCGGGCGTGGCCAACCATGCCCGAATCACTGCGCATCGAGGCAATGGAACAACTTGCTGGCATGCTTCGGGCGCTGCACGCAACACCATTCCCCGAGAACATCGCGTCGCTCGACAACAAGCCCCAATTGCTAGACGCAGGCAGTGCAACCCCGACCCACCGCCTCCATGCGGCCTTGGCCAAGATGGCGAAGCTGCAATTCATCGATGACGAACTCGTGCATGCCATAGCCCGCGAGGTCAGCAAGTGCACCATGTCGCTCGATCTCTCGCCGGCAACCAACTTCGTGCACGGCGACCTGACCTTCGAGAACATTCTGTGGGACGGCAAGGAGATCGTCTCGATCCTTGACTTCGAATGGTCGCGAGCCGAACCCGCCGACCTCGATCTCGATATCTTGCTTCGGTTGTCGGCGTACCCGTTCTTGCACGTAGCCCCCGACTACGAGGCCCAAACGTTGGCCCGCGACTACCGCATCGTGCCCGAGGTGCTCGAACAGCACTACCCCGAACTCTGGGACCGCGAAGGCATCGTCGACCGACTCACCCTGTACTCGATTGCCTACGATGTCGGCGCGCTGCTGCGCTTTCCGCCCAAGGACCACCCGAGTCGCTTGTCGGAGCACCACCCGGTGAACCGTCTACGGCGCTGCATCGCCGGAACGAGCCACGTTCACGAGTTCCTGCAAGCCGGCTTCTCGCTGTAGCCAGTTACCGCTCGTCGGCCTCGGCGAGTTCCTCGGTGTCGACTTCATCGCCGTCGACGTCATCACTGTCCGGATCGGCATCGGATTCGGCGTAGACCGCATCGTGAAGCTCGTCGTCACCGTCGCGGCGGCCACGGGCGAGTCCGTACAGACCACCGATGATCAGTGCGGCACTCATCCAGATATTGATCCGCAGACCCAAGAGCTCATAGGCCGCATCGGTTCGCATAGCCTCGATCCAGAGGCGACCAATGCCGTAACCCAACACGTAGATGGCGAGCATGCGACCGGGCTTGAGGATTCGCTTGCGATCGATGACGATCATCAGCGCAAAGAGCGCCAGGTTCCACAACGCTTCGTACAAGAAGGTGGGGTGAAAGGTCTCCTCGTTGATGAACTCGTCGGGTCGATACTGCGGGTCGATCTCAAGCCCCCACGGGAGGCTGGTCGGTCCGCCAAAGATCTCCTGGTTGAACCAGTTACCGATGCGGCCAATCGCCTGAGCCAACGGCAGCGTCGGGATGATGACGTCGAGTAGAACCGGGCGGTTCAGCTTCTTGCGGTGCACCACCCAGAGTCCGACCACCACGCCGAGGAACATGCCGCCGGGAATACCGAGGCCGCCTTCCCAAACCTTGTAGAAGTCGCCCCACCGCCCTTGAAACGACTTCCAGTCGGTGAGCACGTGATACAGCCGGGCCCCAATCAGCCCGGCGGGAACCGCCCACAGAGCGATTTGGCTGATGTGATCGGGGTCGCCGCCCCGGTCCATCAGACGCTTGCTCGACACGGTTACCGCCGCCATAACGCCGAGCGCGATCATCAGACCGTACGCGTTGAAGGTCAACGGGCCGAGTTCGAGCGAGTTGCTGCCCGGACTCGGGATCGACAAGTAAAGCATCACAGTCCTCCAGGGACGAACGCTACCGGACCACGACCATCAACCGGCGGTCGCGTGTTTCGGTTGTATGTGGACCTAGAACTCGGCCGGAGTAAGAGCAAAGAGTTCGGCCGACCCGGCGGTTGCGCCAGCCCGAAGACCAGCCGACAACGGCAAGACCTGCTCGGCAAAGTACCGGGCCACCGCCATCTTTGACTTGGCTACCGACGCGTCGTAGTCGCCAGCTTGGGCGGCGAGCGCACTTTTGGCGAGCACCCATCCGCCAACCACGTTGCCAAAGAGGCGAAGGAACGGGGTGGCACCGGCCAGTGCCTCGTTGGGGTTCGCCATGTTCTCGCCCATCCAGGTCATGGCCGAACGCAGCTCGCCAATGGAGCCATCGAGAGCCGTCGCCAGCATCTCAAAGTCGCCGCCGGCCGCGGTGAGTTCCGAACTCAGCGATGCCATCTGGTCGACAAACCCGGTCGCGACCGCGCCGCCCTTCAGCGGCAGCTTCCGCATCACGAGGTCGATCGCTTGAATACCGTTGGTGCCTTCGTAGATCGGGGCGATCCGAGCGTCGCGCAGGTGCTGAGCCACGCCGGTTTCTTCCACGAATCCCATGCCACCGAAGATCTGCACACCGAGTCCGGTCAGCTCACAACCCAGATCGGTCGACCACGCTTTAGAGATCGGGGTGAGCAGTGCGGCAAGGTCGGCCGCTGCTTCGCGGTCGGCATCGTCGGCGCTATGGCTTGCCCGGTCGAGGCTGGCGGCGTCGAGGTACAACAGGCCGCGCATTGCCTCGATGTGACTCTTCATGTGCATGAGCATGCGACGCACATCGGCGTGTTCGATGATCGGCGACGAGGTGCCAGGTTCGGCGCCTACGGCTCGACCCTGGAGGCGCTCCTGGGCGTACTGCAGCGACTGCTGGTACGACCGTTCGGCCACCGCGAGACCTTCGAGGCCAACCGACAGTCGGGCGTTGTTCATCATAGTGAACATGTAGCGCATGCCCATGTTCTCTTCGCCGATCAGGAAGCCCTTTGCCCCACCGTTGTCGCCGTAGGCCATCACACAGGTGGGGCTGGCGTTGATCCCGAGCTTGTGTTCGATCGACACGCAGCGCACGTCGTTCTCTTCGCCGAGCGAACCATCGTCGTTCACCAGGTACTTGGGCACGATGAAGCACGAGATGCCCTTGGTTCCTGGAGGAGCACCGGGCGTACGAGCAAGCACGAGGTGGATGATGTTCTCCGCCATATCGTGTTCGCCCCAGGTGATGAAGATCTTCTGGCCGGTGATGCTCCACGAGCCGTCGTCGTTCGGTTCGGCCTTGGCCCGCAGCGCGCCAACATCGGAACCAGCGGCCGGTTCGGTGAGGTTCATCGTTCCCGACCACTGGCCGGTGATCATCTTCGGCAGGTACATCTCGCGCTGGGTCTCATCGGAGTGATGAGCAATGGCGTCGATTGCTCCCTGGGTGAGCAGCGGGCAAAGAGAAAAGGCCATGTTGCCGCTGGTGAGCATCTCTTGCAGGGCGAGCCCCACGACCCACGGGAATCCGGCACCGCCGTAGGCGGGGTCGAACGCAACCGCTCCCCAACCTTGCTCGACGTATTGGTTGTACGCCTCGATCAGGCCAGGCGGGGTGGTGACCGTTCCGTCCTCGTGCCACACACTTCCCTCGACATCGCCCGGGAAGTTGGTTGGGGCGACCAGGTCGACCACAAAGCGGGCCGATTCGTCGAGCGCGCCATCAACGGTGTCGCGGTCGACATGGGAGAACGATTCGAGGCCACAAAGTTGATCGAGATCGGCGATCTCGTCGAGCACAAATCGGATGTCATCGAGAGGTGGGTTGTAGTTCGTCACGTTTGCCATGTTACGCCGCGATCAACCGCGATCTACCCTACGGAATGGCTACATCTGTTGGATCTTTAGGTTCGCCCGCTTCGATCTCGCACGAAACGGCGATCACAAACTTGCTGAACATCTACGCCGAGCGAATGGACGCTGGCGATTTCGACGGTGTCGCGGCGTTGTTCGAACGGGCGACCCTGGTTGTGGACTCCTCGACCGAGCCACCGACCGCGCTCTCGGCGGACCAGATGCTCGACCTTTGGCGCACCACGGTGATCACCTACGACGACGGTACGCCCAAGACCAAACATCTGGTGACGAACCCCATCGTGACCATCGACCCCGGTCAGCGGCACGCATCGGTTCGGTCCTACTACACGGTGATTCAAGCCGTGCCCGGCAAGCCGTTCGGGCCAATCGTGGCGGGGCGCTATCACGACGACTTCGAACGTGACGATGACGGCTGGTTTTTCGTGCGACGCGACTACGGACTTGTCGACCTTGTCGGCGACGCAAGTGCTCATTTGCGCATGGAACTGTAAGAGGTTCTAACCGGATTGCAAGGGCCGCTAAGGGAACGTCGTTCGGGTGATTGACGTTCTGAAATGTCAACCGTCTCGAGTGAATCGTCACATGTTTGTTACAGCAACCGGTCGATTCCCACCGTATGCGTTCGAGCCATCTCCTGGCTCACTCGCCACCTCTTACAGCAAGAAGCCGAGACCACATCGTATGGAACCGCTTACAAAGCGATCCTCACACTGGTCCCGGCTCCGATGCATTTTGGAGGGGTTTGCGTTGTCGCAGCAACGCATTCCCCAACCTAGTCAGGCTTGCACACGCTCCGCAAGGGAAGAATGCGAGTTTCTCGCCGTTCGCGGTCAAAAGTTTACGGTTTCATGTCGAAAACTGCGTGTAAAGCATCGAAAGTTGGCCAAACTTGCATTTACGCCCTCGACCCCCACCAGCAACCACACCCACAACCAGCCGGCACTACCCCACTGCCAACAACCTCCACACCACCAACGAGGAGTTCCGTCAATTGACACAACCGGTACCGGTCGGTCTTCGGTCCTGGCGGACCAACGATCCTTAGCGAGTTGCTAGACAACTCGGGATTGGGCTCATCAGCGGTCCTCGTGACCGACGCGGATCGAAGCCCGCCAGGGCTGAGACCGACC
>CALHTF010000095.1 GCA_938038815.1 uncultured Acidimicrobiales bacterium
CCGGGCAGTGTGTTCGGCCCCGAGTCGTCGATTCAGATCGTGGCCATCGCCATCATCGGTGGCCTCGGCTCGATCGCTGGACCGATCCTCGGTTCGATTTGGGTACAAGGGTTGCCCGCGTTCTGGGGTTCGAACCCGCCCCAGCTCGTCACCTTGCTCACCAGCAGTATTGGCCTGCTCGTGCTGCTCATGTACTTCCCCGGCGGTATCCAGCAGCTGGTGTACACCGCCCGCGACGCCATCCTTCGTTACTCCGACAGCAAGCTCGGCGTAGACGAGCCACCACCCCGGCGGGTCGTGTCGGCGGTTCCCACCCGCAACCCTGATCCGATCGACCTCCCCGAGGGAACCCCGGCGCTCGAGACCGAAGACGTCTCGGTGCAGTTCGGCGGCAACCGGGCGGTCAACAACGTGTCGTTCAAAGTCATGCCCAACGAGTTGGTCGGGCTCATCGGCACCAACGGTGCTGGCAAGTCGACCCTGCTCAACGCCATCAGCGGCTTCGTCCCCTCGACCGGCGATATCCGGGTCCTCGACAAAGAGGTCAACAAGCTCCCGGCCTACAAGCGCCATGCTCTCGGACTTGGCCGCGGCTTCCAGGCCGCAAAGCTCTACCCCGACCTGACGGTACGGGAGACCCTCATGGTCGCCCTCGAAGCACGCGAGGGCACCAACTTCTTCGGCGCCGCACTCGGCACGCCCGGCGCTCGCAAGGCCGAACGCCTCAAGCGCAGCGAGGCCGACGACATAATGGACTTCCTCGGCCTCGGCGGGTTCGCCGATAGCTACGTCGCCGCGCTGTCGACCGGTACTCGCCGAGTGGTCGAACTCGGTGGTCTGCTGGCCGTCGACGCCAAGGTACTGCTGCTCGACGAACCAACCGGTGGTGTCGCCCAGAAAGAAACCGAAGCGTTCGCTCCGCTGATCAAGCGGATCCAAAAAGAGCTGCAAGCAGCCGTCGTGGTCATCGAGCACGACATGCCTTTGGTGATGAACATCAGCGACCGGGTGTACTGCCTCGAAGCGGGCGAAGTGATCGCCGAGGGCGAACCCGACTACGTTCGCAACCATCCGCTGGTGATCTCGTCGTACCTCGGTACCGACGACCGGGCCATCGTCCGAAGCGACCAGGGCTAGCCGCAACCATCCAGAAAGACATCCCCCTTGGATCTACGTTATTCACCCGAAGAACTCGCCTTTCGTGACGAGCTTGTCGAGTGGCTTGAAGGTGCGCTCCCCCAGGTTGGCGAGCACCCCGATCGCGACGACTGGACCGGTCGACGGGCCTACGACACCGGCTGGCAAGCGATGTTGTACGAGGCCGGATACGCGGGAATCAATTGGCCCAAGGAGTACGGAGGCCGAGGTGCATCGCCCACCGAGCACCTGATCTTCCTCGAAGAAACCACCAAACGAGGCGCCCCGTACGTGGGTATGAACTTCGTCGGGCAGCTGCACGCCGGACCAACGCTCATCACCGAAGCATCCGATGAGCAAAAGGCGTTCCACCTCGACCCGATCCTGCGGGGCGACCATATCTGGTGCCAGGGGTTCTCCGAACCGAACGCTGGCTCCGACCTCGCCTCGCTCGTCACCAAAGGCGTGCGCGACGGCGACGACTGGGTGGTCAACGGTCAGAAGATCTGGACGTCGTTTGCTCACACCGCCGACTACTGCGAAATGTTGGTCCGCACCGACCCCGATGCCCCCAAGCACAAAGGCATCAGCTGGTTCATCTGCCCGATGGACCTGCCGGGCATCGAGATTCGCCCCATCAATACGATTGCGGCCACGAGCGAGTTCGCCGAGGTGTTCTTCGACGACGTTCGTATCCCCGACATCCAACGGGTCGGCGATCTCAACGACGGTTGGCGGGTCGCCATGGTGACCTTCAGCTTCGAGCGCGGCACCGCGTTCACCAGCGAGCAGCTGAGCGCCATGCGCCAAGCGAGCGAACTGGCCGCGATCGCCAAGGAACTTCCGTGGAAGAACGGCGGCACGGCGTGGGAAGACGACACGATCCGCCGAGAGATCGCCACCATCAGCGCGCAACTCGATGCGCTGTGGGCGCTCACCAAACGCAACGTCAGCCAAGCCACTCGCACCGGCGTCCCCGGGCCGGGCGGCTCGGTGTTCAAGCTTTACTACTCCGACGTGAAGAAGCACTTGGCCGACGTGGCCAACAAGCTGCACGGTCGGGCGAGCCTGGCGATGGGCAATGTTGAAGATCCCACCACCGACGAACCGGTTGCGATGCGGCTCAACGCGTTGAGCCTGTCGATTGCGGCCGGAACGACCCAGATCCAAAAGAACATCGTGGGCGAGCGCATCCTCGGCCTTCCAAAGGACCGCTAACGCATGGATTTTGAACTGAGTGACGACCAGGTAGCGCTCACCGAGGGCATTCGTGCGCTTTGTGAGGGTCGGTTTGGGATTGAAGACGTTCGTGCGATGGCCGACTCGGGCGGTATCGATCGCGGCCGCTGGACCGAACTGGCCGAGACGGGCGTATTTGGGTTGGCGCTGGCGGAGGCCGATGGCGGCGTGGGTCTCGGTTGGGCCGACACGACCCTGGTATTCGAAGAGCTCGGCCGACACCTCGTTCCCGGCCCATTGGTTGGGGCGACCCTCGCGGCCGGCTTGGTCGACGGGGTCATCGACGGCACCGTTGTACCGGGCATCATCGAGCGCCACAGCCGCCCCACGGTGGTCGAACACTTCTCGACCATCGACACCTTGTTGATCCTCGACGAAACCGGTGTCTACCAGGTCGACCCGAGCACCATCGATGCCACCGTGCACGAACGGCCACTCGATCCGCTCACGCCG
>CALHTF010000096.1 GCA_938038815.1 uncultured Acidimicrobiales bacterium
CTTCGCCGCGAAGGCGCCACCGGACCGAGCCGCCTAGGCCCGACCGAACTTCCGCCACCACTGCGCAAAGCGATGACCCTCAGCCGTCTGGTGCATGTCGAAGACCTCCAAGCTAACGACAACCGCCGCGGCCCAGGCCTCGCAAAGGGTTCGCGATCGGGGCTGTACACCGTGCTCGAAGCTCGCGGCTCGATTATCGGCCTTCTCGCCCTCGAACACCGCGACCCCGGCCACTTCACCGACCGCGAGGTCGATATCCTCGATGGGTTCATCGACCCGGTGGCCCTCGCGGTCGATAACGCCCGTTGGTTCGGCCGCCTCCGCACGGTTGGCGCCGACGAAGAACGCACCCGGATCGCCCGCGACCTCCACGACCGGATCGGCCAATCGTTGGCCTACCTGGCCTTCGAGCTCGACCGCATCATCGCCCGCGACAAGAAGTCCGAAGACGTTGGCGAGGCACTCGAAAAGCTCCAAGGCGACACTCGTATGGTGATCCGCGAGGTCCGCGACACGCTCTATGACCTGCGCACCGACGTGAGCGACAGCATCGGCGTTGTCGAAACCCTTGAGGCATTCGCTGACCGGATCCGAGACCGGTCCGACCTTTCGATCGAAATCACCAGCGACGACAACGGTGAACGACTCCCGATCCGCCAGGAACGTGAGCTGTGGCGGATCGCCCAGGAAGCCCTGGTGAATGTTGAACGCCATGCCGACGCAACCGAGGCGTCGGTCCACTGGGTATCTGATGGCGAGCGCGCCGAACTTACCGTCACCGACGACGGCAAAGGCTTTCCGATCGGTGCCGGACGGGTCGATAGCTACGGAATCATGGGCATGCGCGAACGGGCCGCCAGCATCGGGGCCTCACTCGAAATCATCAGCGAGCCGGGCGAGGGGGCGACCCTGCGATGCGTGCTTGCGCCGGGCCATCAGAACAATGCCGGAGCAAATGTGTCAAGAAGTGCCCTATCCGCCCATTCCAAGGGCTAATGACCCGGGCCTGTTGACCGATGGAACCGGGTACTCATCTCCCCAAGTTGAGTTCCCTTTACAAAGGAATCCTGTTATGACCACCATTCGATTGCTGCTTGCAGATGATCACCGCATGCTTCGCGAAGGCCTTAGCCGTTCCATGTCGGAACAAGGTTTCGAGGTTGTTGGCGAAGCCCGGGACGGCGCCGAAGCTGTCTCGCTCGCTTCATCGCTTCGTCCCGATGTCATCTTGATGGATGTCACCATGCCCGAGATGGACGGTGTCGAGGCCTGTCGTGCGATCCGTGAGGACCACGACGACGTCGCCATTGTGATGCTCACGATGCACGCCGACCAAGAAGTCCTCACCAACGCTATTCGCGCTGGTGCGAGCGGTTACCTCGTGAAGGACTGCTCGACCGAAGAGATCGCCGAGGCCGTCCGCATGGCCGCCCGAGGCGACACCGCCCTTTCGCCTCAGCTTGCGGCATCGATGCTCGACGAAGTTCGTCGCCTCGACCAGCCAGCAGCCGAGACCGAGCGGGTTGTTACCCGTCGTGAGGAAGAAGTTCTCCAACTCATCGCCGATGGCTGCTCAACCCCTGAGGTTGCCGAGCAGTTGTACATCAGCCAAAAGACGGTGAAGAACCACCTCGCTTCGATCTACCAGAAGCTCGACGCTCGAGACCGCACCCAGGCCGTTCTGCGGGCCGTGCGGATGGGCATTGTCTCGCTGAACTAGCACGACACCCCAAAAGTGGGTGACGCCCGGCACTTCCCGGGCCAAACAACAGGATACGAACTACAGCGAATCGGGGTTTCGGCCCCGATTCGTTTGATTTTTGTTGCAAACGTGTTGAAAACCGGCCGTTGCAATCTCAACGTTTTTGGGCCGGTGTTGGGGCCTTTGACCTAGTCGTAGACCTCGAATGAGTCGAATCGCCCATACAGAAATCGGTGTGGTGTTCCGATCACTTAGTTGACACACAGCAAGCCCCAATCCCGGGGACCAATACCCTCTTAGGGAGCAAGAAAAAACAATGATGACTCAGTACAACTTCCTCAGCACCTGGATCAAGGCTCAGGCCAAGACCGACCGTGGCGCCTCGCTCGTCGAGTACGCCCTCCTCGTTGCTCTGATCGCTGTCGTATGTATCGCAGCAGTAACCCTGCTCGGTGACGCAGCTTCGGGCAAGTTCGAAGAGGTTGGCTCGGCCGTAGGCAGCTAATTCTTCTCTCGCTCTTGAAGCGAGACTAGGAACAACTAGGTAGAAGCCGGTCCTTCGGGGCCGGCTTCTCCTGCGTTTTGGGCGAGTTCGATGGCCTCGAGCACCTCGGGCGCCGGAGTCATGTCGAACCACTCGGCGAGCAGACCTGGCCAGTCGGCTGGCTCGACTGGGGTTTCGGTCTCGTGGCCGTCTCGTCGCAGTTTGAGTCGGTTCCGCAGAAGGGTCACCCGGTCTTCTCCGTCGAGCAGTCGGGTTGCGAACGGTTTCGTGCTCCAATGCAACGAGCGGTCGCTCTGAAGGGCGTGCGATGCGCCCTCGAAGTCGCCGAGCGCGTGGGCTACGCGCTTAAACCGGAATTGGGCGGCGGGAACCGAATCTTGCTCGACGGTAAGTGTGGTGCCTTGGGGGCTGTTGAAGAACTGGTAGGTGCCTGAGCCGCCGTCCTGGGGATCGCCTCTGTTGAGTCGCAGGGGTTTGGTAAAACTGTCACCGAAGCCCACATCGACCAAGTACGGCTCGTCGACCAGCACCTCGAGCGTCAGGTGGTCGATCACCTTGGTTGGTCCGTCGGTGAGGACCGCCGCGCCAAGCAGCGACACCTTGAAACCCAAGGCCTCGAGCAGCGAGGCGAAGGCCGCGTTGGCTTCGAAGCACCAGCCTCCTCGTCGGTGTTCGACGATCTTTGCGAACGCGAGCCGGGCGTCGACTGGCACACCGATGTGCGCAACGACGTCAAGGTTCTCAAACGCAACCGTGCGCAGATGAGCCCGCTGCAGCAGGGTCAGACCTTCAAGGTCCACCGATGGGGCAGCACCAAGCCCAATCCGACCCAAGTACGCCTCAATCTCTCCGTCACTAAGCCTCATGCACCAGCAATGTAACAACGGTGGAGCCTGGCACTGGAGCCTGGCACTGGAGCCTGGCACTGGGCGGACGCTAGGCCGCGTCCGCGATCGATGCGCGGAACTGTGGGCTTCCGATTGCGACTGCGTTCTTGGCGCCGATCGCTACCTCGGCAGCACACGGTTCGGCCTCTGTCTCGATGAAGGAGATCATGGCCGACTGTCCTCCGACCGTTTCGAGGGCGGCATTGGTTGTTAGCCAATTCGGCTTGTGGCCTCCTTGATAGCTGCCGTAGCTCGACCAGGGGTACGCCGCCAGATCGGTTACGCCGAGGGCGAGCGGATTTCGGTGGATGTACCGCAAAACAGTGGTTGCATACGCCTCGTTCTCGACCGGAAGTGGATGATACCTGCTGCGCCATAGGGGGCCGTCGAGGGTGTAGCGATCGTTGAAGTAGCGCACGTATTTGAAGCCCACCATGTGCATGAACTTGTCGAGATTCGGTTCTGGCGTGCGCGCGAGGAGGTGGTAGTGGTTTCCCATTAGACAGAAGGCGTGGATCTCCACGCCGAACTTATCGACTCCTTCGGCGATCAAGTTCAAGAACTTTCGCCGGTCAGCTGATCCACGGAAGATCTCGCGATGAGCGGCTCCACGATTCATTACGTGGTACCAGGCTCCAGGGAATTGGGTACGGAGTTGCCGAGGCATTTCAGGTTGTCTTTCGTGTTGGTTGAAACCTCGGGGGAAGTCCACCAAGAACGTATCGTCGGCCTATGACACGTTGGAGCCTGGCACTGGAGCCTGGCACTGGAGCCTGGCACTGGAGCCTGGCACTGGAGCCTGGCACTGGAGCCTGGCACTGGAGCCTGGCACTGGAGCCTGGCACTGGAGCCTGGCACTGCCTTCTTTCTTGGCTTTTTCTTTCTCTTTGTTGATACGGCGAGGTGTTAATCGGTTTTCTGTTGGTGGGGGTGCCACCTACGCTCTGGGGCTTATGTCGAGAGTCTCTACGGTGCCGGCTTTTGACCGGACGAGTTTCGTCGCTGGGATCGTCGAGGGGCTTCCGCTCGCCGCCCCGGTCGTGCCATTCGGCCTCGTACTGGGCTTCATCATCGGCGAGATCTCCGCCGTCGACGACCTCGCCGGCTGGGCGTCGTCGTGGGTCGTGTTTGGCGGATCCTCACAGCTGGCGGCGGTCAACCTGCTCGACGAGGGTGCGTCGGCGATCGTTGTGGTCGTCACCATCGCCATGATCAACGCTCGCCACCTGATGTACTCCGCGGCGCTGAGCCCTCGCTTCGCCGACGTACCGATGGTCGCTCGAGTCGCCGGGTCGTACCTGCTCAACGACCAAGTCTTTGCCCTCACCGACGCCAAACCCCACGGCATCGATCTACAAACCCGTTTGTGGACCTACGCCGGCACCACCGCGCTGTTCTGGACGCTGTGGCAAACCTCGGTCGGCGTCGGACTACTACTCGGCGACGTCATCCCCGAGAGTTGGTCGCTTACCTTTAGCGTCGTGTTGCTGTTCGGCGGGCTGATGGTGCTCTCGGTGCGGGATCGTCCATCGCTGGTTGCGGCCGTAGTCGGAGGACTGGTCGGCCTACTCGCCCGTGACTTCCCGCAAGGCCTCGGACTCTTGGTGGCGATCGTGGCCGGCGTTGGGGCGGGTGCACTGGCCGAACGCCTGTGGGGGAGTGCGCCGCCGACAAATCAGGAGCCCACGAGCAGCGAGGGGGATCCTTCGTGAGGATCTGGGTCATTTTCATCGTCGGCGGGCTCATCACCTTTTCGCTGCGGGCCAGCTTTATCGTCCTCGGCGACCGGTTCCGCTTGCCCGAGAGCATTCAACGATCGCTGGTCTACGTCGCACCGGCGGCGTTTGCCGCCATCGCTATTCCCGCGGCGATGGGCGACGATGGATTCGGGTCGTTGGCTCCGCCAACCCCCGAGGTCCTGGCGGCGGTGATCGCCGGGGCGGTGATCTACTTCTCGCGCAACATGATCGCCGGGCTCATCGTCGGGATGGGCAGCCTCTGGATCTTGCAGGCGTTCGGGCTGTAAACGCCTAGTTGCTGGCGCACGCCTCGTTGCGACAGGCCACGAACCAATCCTCGTCTTGGTACTGAACCACCCAATCGGCTGACTCGTTGATTCGGTCGGCCAAACGGTCTTGGTTGAGCCACACGACGATGTCGAGGCCGTGGCGGTCGAGCGACGCTTCCCATTCGTCGGTGCCGCGAGCGAGGGCCAGGTAGTCGAACACGAGTTCCGATGAGTGAAACTCGAACCGGTCGTCGATGTACACCGGCACGTCGCCATCGAACCGGAACTCGATGTAGCCGCCGGAAAAGTCGGTGTGGGCGAAGCGGACGGACTCTTCGGCGGTTACCAGCCCCTCCTGCTCCATCCAATCGATGGCGGCCACCGGAAAGAGGCCTTCATCCCAGTTGGGCTGCGTCGCCAGTGTGGCGATCGAGACGCATGCGAGAGCTGCGGCGCCAACTACCGCGAGTTTGGTGGTCCACTCCGCCCTCGCCGAAGAGGCCAGGCTGCCGGTTCCGGCGAAGCCGGCGGCGATGATTGGTACGAAGACCACCGACGCAACGCTCATGTTGCGGGCACTCATCACTGCGGCGGCGAGAAAGATCAGGCCGGGAATCGCCGTACGGAAGCTGCGGCTGCGGGCCAAGGCAACCAGCATGACGAGTGCTCCGACGAGAAAGAGTTGGGCGGTGAGCAGCGACGGATTGATCGGCTGCCACTCACGGATGAGGCCGAGTACGTCGCGTCGGCGCAGCAGGTTGATGGGGAACCAGAGCAGTCGAGGCCCGAACGGGTTTAGGAGTCCGCCGATCACTACGCCGAGCACGAACCATCCAAGGGCGCGGAGCTCTTTGGTGGGCCTGTGGCCGTCGAGTCGGGTTCCGAGCGCCAGAGCACACAACAACACGATGCCGAGGGGGAACGAACCATGAACCCAGATCCAGAACAGGCCAATGGGCGCCAGGATCTTCGGCGACAGATCGCGAGCGACGACCACCAGCAGGCTGGCGAGAAACAACAGGCCGAGCAGCAGGGGCCGCTCCGACCACATCTTGATACCCAGGAATACCGCAGGAACGGTGGCGGCGAGGCGCGCCAAAATGGTGTGGCCTTGGCGGCTGGCATCCCACAGCAGGGCGGCCAGACCGGCGGCTACCAAACCGGTGAAGATCCGTAGCGCGAGTACGCCACCGACGTTGTGCAGGGCTCCGTACACCACCGATGCGAACCACGATTGGATTACCCACGACGATCCTTCGGGGGCGGTGAAGGTGTAGGGGTCGGTGGTGAAGAACCCGTCGGCCCAGATCAGTCGCCCGGTCTGGAGATGGGTGAGGAAGCTGTTGTTGCCGATCGGTCCAAAGCCAACGAACGCCCCGACCAAAACGACGAACAACCCGACCGCCATGGCTGCTGTGGGCCCCGCAGACGGGGACTCAGCGGGCTGGCGGTCGAGGTCGTGTTCGACGAGGTCGTCGGTTGATACCGAAAGGGTCGACGGTTGTTGTGGCGACATGGCGTCGCTCCCCGCTCGAAGCGCCTTTAGAACGCTTTAGAGATGTTGATAACCGCCGGGCCGAGGATGACCACGAAGATCGACGGGAAGATGCAGAACACCATTGGAATCAGCATCTTCACTGGCGCCTTCTGGGCCTTTTCCTGAGCGAGCTGACGGCGCTTGATACGCATTTCTTCAGCCTGGGCACGCAGCACACGACCGATCGAAACACCGAAGGTGTCGGCCTGAATAATCGCCAAGATGAAGGAGCGAACTTCTGCCACGGCGATGCGCTCGTCCATGTTGCGCAATGCGTCGGCCCGAGCAGCACCCGCTCGGGTTTCGCCGAGCATGCGGGCAAACTCATCGGAAAGTGCGCCGGGCACGTTCTCGATACAGCGATCGAGCGCCTGCTCGAAACCAAGACCAGCTTCAACCGAAATGGTCAACAGGTCGAGCACGTCGGGAAGGCCACTGAGGATCTCGGTCTGGCGGGCTTCGACCTTGCGGTTCAGCGAGCTGTCCGGGCCCATGAGCATGACGGCGGCGAGCACGACGAACAAGCCGTACTTCGGTAGACCTTCAAGACCCAGCGGGTTCAGGATCAAGGTGATGTAGAACATCGGCAACACACCGATGATGAGCACAACCTTGGTGGCCAAGAACCGGTCGACGGCGTCGGCATCGAAGATGCCGGCCGACATGTGCTTGGTACGGACCTGCTCGATGTAGCCGTGCGGGGTGTACTTGCGGCCGAGCTTGGAGAACACCTCGCCCAAAGGTCCCATCGCTCGGGTGAGCAACGAGTCTTCGAGACGTTCGTCGGTGAACTCGGGCTCGGCATCGCCCGGACCATCAAGCTGACGCAGCGACTCGCGAACAACTGACTTCTCTTCCGCCTGAGACAGGAACGCAAAGATGACCAGGGCGAAGGCGAAGCCAACGCCGCCAACTGCTATTTCGGGTGGGATATCTAACATCAGGTTTCTCCAGAACTCAGATCTTGATCTCGATGGTCTTCTTCATCCACAAGAAACCAATGGTGATCATTACGGCAGCAGCGCCCATCAGAATGCGGCCCATGGTTTCAGCGAAGAGCACCCCGATGTACGCCGGGTTCAGGGCGTACATCGCAAGACCGAGCAGGATCGGCATGGCGCCAAGCACCATGGCCGAGACTCGACCTTCAGCGGTAAGGGCCAACACTTCGCGGTGTAGACGGTCGCGGGCGACCATCGTTTCGGACACGGTCATCAGCAGCTCGGCCAAGTTACCGCCGACCTCTCGCTGAATGTTCACGGCCATAACGGCCCAGGCGAAGTCGGGGCTGTCCATGCGCTCGGCAGCGCCTTCCATGGCCTCTTCGACGGGCTTTCCGAGCTGAGCTTCGGTGACCACGATCTTGAGCTCGTCACCCATTGGCGACTCGGCTTCGTTCGACACGGCCTCGATGCCCTGCATGAACGAGTAACCAGCCTTCAACGTACCGGCGAGCAACTGCAGCATGTCGGGAAGCTGGGCGACGAACTTCTTGCGACGCTTCGCTCCCTTGTAGTTGAGGTAGAGCACCGGCACGGCAATGCCGGCGAGCAGACCAAGGAACGCACCCATGATGCCGGGGCCAAACATGAAGCCAAGGGCGGCGAACAACATGATGATGCCGAAGTACATGGTCATCGCTTCTGCGGGACGCAGCGCAATGTTGGCTTTCTCCAGCTTGGATGCTGCGGTGTCGAGCAGGCCTCGCTTATCGGCGAAGTCTTCGGTGAAGTCGACGGCCTTGGACACAATCGCGTTGTTGGCGAAGCTGTTGTCTTCGTCTTCGAACTCGCTGAACTGGTCTTCTTCGTAGGGCTGAAGCAGCGAGCCGATGCTCGATTCGCGCTTCTGGAAGAGCAGGAACAGCGCGAAGGCTGCCATACCGATCGACAGGCCACCGAGCAAGACACCGAGAGTGCCAGCGAGCCCGCCGGTGAGAAGTGCAAATCGGTTGGGTTCGGGGCGCTCGACCGGGGTGAGGGTCGGACCAGAGGTAACCGAGCCCTTCACAAAGTTGGCGGTGATCGATTGACCATCAACCGTGGCGACCAGTTCGCCGCCGTTGGCGATTTCGGGGCTGTCGAAGTCGACGATCCAGGTGCCGTTGACGGCAGCCTCGACGGTGTCGAACGCTTCAGCGACGATCGTTTCGGGGTCGGTTACCACCGTGATCGAGCCTTTGGACTCGTTGGCGAACCGGGTAAGGGTTGGCACGTCGAAGCCGTCGCGGTTCACACCGACAACGTGGCCGGTACCGCCGATCGAGAGCATTTCGCCTCGAATGACTGCCGGGGTGTTGAACGAGGTGATGTCGGCGGTAGCCGCCATCACAACAACGTTGCGAACCGTTCCACTCGGGGTGGTGTCGAGAAGCCTTGCGGCCTCATCGATACCGTCGCGCAGGTAGAACGCACCCTTGGTTTCGAGTTGATCGAGACGGTCGAGAAGCTTCGAGCTGCTACGGGTGAACTGCGAGCGCACAACGGCGGCCGAACCGGTCGAGACGATGGCCATCTGCTCGCTCGGAGCCTTGGCTGCGATGAGCTGTCCGGCGAGATCCCGGAACTCAGAGAACGCAACGTCGCCCAAAGCCGAGGTATCGATAACGAGCACGGTGGCTACGCCGACGTCGCTGTCGGTCGCGCGCTTCACGCTGTTGATCGTGGCGGGGGTGCCGTTGACCGTCAGCGTTACCTCAGGAGGTGTCGCCGAAGGTTGGTTCAAGATGAGGTTGCCGGTTCGGGCGTCGACGGTGTGCAGCTTGGCGGCCGGACGCTCTTCGGGAGCGTCTTGAGCCAAGGCTGCCGGCGCGACGAGCGCGATGACCAGCATGGTGACGAGCGTAAAGAGCACCGTCTGCTGCCACAGGGGCGTGGTACGTGGAGCTTGGGCAACCCGAACCTGGGGTTCGCGGAGCCGGCCTTGGGGGTTGGCGTTTCGCATTACTTCCTACCTCGAGCGGGTCGGCGAGGACCGTCGGGCTGGAACACCTCTGGGCCGAGGCGGATACCCTGGTCGGCGAGCTTCTCGGCGAACTTCGGACGAACACCGACTGGCTTGAGGGTTCCCTTGTACCGGCCAGATTCATCAACACCGGCGGCAAAGTCGAACAAGAAGATGTCCTGCAGGGTGATGATCTCGCCTTCCATACCCTGAACCTCAGAGATGTAGGTGACCTTTCGAGAGCCATCTCGAAGACGGCTGCACTGCACCACCAAGTCGATGGCCGAAGACATCTGCTGGCGGATAGCACCCATCGGCAGGTCGTAGCCGGCCATCATCACCAGGGTCTCAAGACGAGCAAGGCTGTCACGAGGCGTGTTGGCGTGAACCGTAGTCAGTGAGCCATCGTGACCGGTGTTCATGGCCTGGAGCATGTCCAAGGCCTCACCGGAACGGCACTCACCAACAACGATGCGGTCAGGACGCATACGCAGTGAGTTCTTCACCAGGTCGCGAATTTCAATGGCGCCCTTGCCCTCAATGTTTGGTGGGCGGGACTCCATCGAAAGCACGTGGTCCTGGTGCATCTGGAGTTCTTTCGCATCCTCGATCGTGACGATACGTTCGCCGTCGGGGATGAACGAGGAGAGCACGTTGAGCATCGTGGTCTTGCCAGTACCGGTACCACCAGCAACCACAACGTTGAGCTTTCCAACGATGCAGGCCTGCAAGAAGCGGGCTGCCTGGGCGTTCACCGTACCGAAACGAATCAGGTCGTCGATCTGGAGCGGATCAGCCTTGAACTTACGGATGGTGAGGAATGGTCCACCAACCGCCAGAGGAGCGATAACCGCGTTCACACGAGAACCGTCGGGGAGGCGAGCGTCACAAAGCGGGTTTGATTCATCGATACGACGACCGACCTGGGCGACGATTTTGTCGATGATTCGGCGCAGATGCATGTCGTCGACGAAGGTGACGTCGGACAGCTGTAGCTTTCCGCCCTTTTCCATGTAGACCTGGTTCGGGCCGTTGCACATGATTTCTGAGCAGTCGTCATCGGAGAGGAGCTGCTCGATCGGGCCGTAACCCAAGATGTCGTCGGCGACGTCCTGGATCAATTGCGCCTTGTCGGCAGCCGACAGCGGAGCCCGCTCGGCGGCCAGTGCCGCGTGAAGCTGCTCGTGGACCTTCTTGCGAAGATCTTCGGGCGCCATGCGGTTGTCGTAGAGGATCGGACCGAGGTCGTCGATCAGCACATGGTGAATCTTCTGACGAAGATCATCGAGTACTGGGTCACGCCCTGGCTTGCCTGCTGGCGCGCCGGGGGCACCTTCCTCGCCGCCTTGGGCTTGGTGGAGACGCTGGTACAGAGACATTTTTTGATCAGCTCTACTTCTGGTTAATTTCTGGTGCTAACTGGTTGGCCTCGGATGAGACCGGGGGAGGGGTTGGGCAGCGCTACTTGCGCTTGCGGTTGCTATCGACCGAAATGAACTCGCTGGCGAGTTCTTCAAGGGCTCGAGCTACACCGCTACGAGGCGAAGCGTGCACAACGGGGATTCCCTTGTTGATCGATTGCGGTACCACCACGTCGCTCGGCAGGAGCGAGTCGGCGGTCACTTGCAAGGTCCGTTCGACCTCGCTCACGTCGAGCTTCACCTTGGAGTTCGCACGGTTCAGGACAAGACGGATCTTCTCCATTGGCGTGTTGAGCAGGCGAAGGGTCTGGAGACCAATCTTGACGTTCTTGATGTTCGGGATATCCATGCCGGCGATGAGCAGCACTTCGTCACTGAGCTCGATCATGCCGAGTACCACGTCGTTGAAGTACGCCGGGGTGTCGATGATGACGTGTGAGCAGAAGCGACGAAGCGTTTCGACGATCTGGATCATCTCGGTCGCACCGATCTGGTCGGCGAAGGCCGGCTCGAGCGGTGCGGGCATGACCAACAAGCCCGAGGGCTCGTGGGTGGTCAACAGACTCCGAAGCATCGGCTCGTCGAGACGATCGATGTTGCCAACGGCGTCGACCAAGGTGTGGGCCGGGGCGAGCTTGAGCATCACGGCGATGTCGCCGAACTGCAGGTCGGCGTCGATCAGACAGACCGGACGTTCGCTGCGCTGAGCCAGTACAACACCGAGGTTGGAGGCCAGCATGGACTTGCCGGCACCACCCTTGGTGGAGAACACGGTGACAACCTGGCCGGTCTCGCCGGTACCAAACTCATCGAACATCTCGTCGCCGGCGACCATGCCGCCTGCGGTAGGTGCAGGAGCGAGGGTGCTGGCGACGCGGTCGACGGCCTCGACGAGCGCACCGTTGTCGATCGGTGCAGCGAGTACGTCTTTCACGCCCGAGCGGAGGGCCTGCTGAAGCAGGTTCGTCGAGAGCTCTTGAGCGATAAGGATGGTTCCGAGTTCGTGATGCGACTGGAGGAGCTGAGCAGCCGAAGCCAAAGAGGCATCGTCGCTGCAGCTCGGACCAAGCACCGCTACTACCGGAGCGCCGGTGAGACGGGTGGACAACTCGTGGATCGAGTTGAACGTGGCTACCTGGCCGCCCAGTTGTTGAGCGATTTCGGCTTGGGCGACGCCATCGGCGTCGACCACCACAACCGTGACACCTTCAAGGTGTGCTGCGAGAGAAGACGATGGTGCGGCTTCGGGTTCTTCAGAGCCAAAGGGCTCGTCGAACCAGTTGCCGTCGTCTTCAAAGAAGGATGACATTGTGCTTACTCTCCGTCTGCGAAGGGGTTGTCTTCGGTACCAGCGCCTTCGCCGTCAGAGCCGGAGTCGACGGTTGCGTCGCCCGATTCGTCGGCTGCTGGTTCTTCAGTTCCACCGTTTCCGCTATCGCTCGAGCCGCCACCGAAGGGGCTGTCTGCGATCGAGGAGTCGTTGTCGGGGTCGAAGGCGAGCGGGTCGGTGTCGACACCTTCGCCGTCGCCGTCGATGAATGCGTCCCAGCCTTCTGGGCCATACGGGGTAAGGAATTCTTCGATTTCGCCGGGAAGACGTCCGTCGAGGAGTTCTTCGGCGGTGACCGGATCGAAGACCTGGGCTTCGTAGCCGTCGGGGAGGAGGTTAAAGACCACGCTTGCGGAGGGAACCGACATGATCTTCAGCGCTGCTGCAGGAGGAGCGGCGATGGTGATGATTCCGCCACCGGTGACCGTTACGCCTTCAGCGACCGCATCGCCGGCACGAGGAGCCAAGCGGTCGTCGATGGCCATGATCTTGACCTTCTGGTAGAAGTAGCGGGCGGGCTGCTGGTAGATGGTCTCTTCGATGGCTTCGTTGAGTTCTTTCTCATCCTCGGAGAGTTCTTCACCCTCTGCGGCCACTGCCTCGTTCCATCCGTCGTGAAGGATCATCATGTTGGCTTCGTCGCCTGGCGCCAGGAAGCCACCTGCGGCGGCGACCCGGTTCACGCTGAGCGAAACCGTCACCATGCCCTCAGGCAGCAGGTCCGAGAACGAGGTCTGCTTGACGACCGGGTCGATGAAGTCGCCGACTTTGACGATCTCGTTGGCGACCATGGTCGAAGCGGCAACCTTGCCGTCGATCTGGCTCAGCTCGGTAACGGCGTTGGCCGGCTTGATGTCGTTCGGGATCTCCCGAAGCTCGATCGAAGTCCGTCGGGCGTCGTCGCCTCGAGTGTCTTCGGGGATTTCTGTGACGACCATATAGACCGCAGCGCGCTCGGCGCCTTGGTTGAGGTCGTCCTCCACACCTTGGATGTAACTCCAAAGTACGTAGGCAGCGAGTGCACCAATGGCGATCGCTACGATCAAGATAAATGTTCGGCGTGAAGTCACGTTGTTCTGTTCCTCGTGAGACAGGTAAAGACAGGTGGTCACTTGTTTTGTCGGACTCTGAGGGGGGACCTTGAGTACGAATGCGGATCTGGGCCGAATTACTCAGGCCGGCAATGACGGGCGCGATAAAAACGAAAGCGGGCCGCCCCCGAGGGGCGACCCGCTAAAACACTGGTAGTTGGTTGTGTTTACACCGAAGGTGCGGCCTATGCCTCGGCTTCAGGTGCTGCTTCGGCTTCGACTGGTGCTTCTTCAGCGGCCGGTGCTTCTGCCGGGGCCTCTTCGGTTGGTGCGGCTTCGGCCGGTGCCTCAGCTGCATCACCTTCGGGTGCGGCAACCGCGGCGTCGCCGCCCTCGGCGTACAGTTCGGCCCAGGCTTCTTGACCCTCGGAGGTCTCGTCGCCACCGATGTAGTTGCCCTCGTCGTCGTATGCGTGCTCGCCGAAGTGCTCTTGGTACTCGGCGGCCACAACGCCACCTTCAGCGGCTTGCTTGATCGACAGGCTGATCCGGCGACGCTGGAGGTCGAGATCGATGATCTTGACCCAAAGCTCTTCGCCGGGGGTGACTACTTGCTCGGGCAGGTCGACGTGGTGGGCCGACATTTCCGAAATGTGGACGAGGCCTTCGATGCCGTCGCCAACCTGAACAAACGAACCGAACGGTACGAGCTTGGTGACCCGCCCGTAGACGAGTTCGCCAACCTGGTGGTTGCTGGCGAATTCTTGCCACGGGTCTTGTTGGGTTGCTTTGAGCGACAAGCTGATGCGCTCACGGTCGAGATCGACTTCGAGGACCTGGACGTCGATTTCGTCGCCGACGGCCACGATCGAGCCGGGGTGATCAACGTGCTTCCAGCTGAGCTCAGAGACGTGAACGAGTCCGTCCATGCCGCCCAGGTCGACGAACGCACCGAAGTTGACGACCGACGACACAACACCTTTGCGGCGTTCGCCGGGCTTGAGGTTGTGCAGGAAGTCTTCGCGCTGTTCCTTCTGGGTCTCTTCGAGCCATGCCCGACGGGAAAGCACAACGTTGTTGCGGTTCTTGTCGAGTTCGATGATCTTGGCCGACAGGGTTTGGCCAACGTAGGGCTGCAGGTCGCGGACGCGGCGCAGCTCGACCAGCGATGCGGGCAGGAAGCCTCGCAAGCCAATGTCCATGATGAGGCCGCCCTTGACGACCTCGATGCACAAACCTTCGACTGGCTCGTCGGCTTCCTTCTTGTCCTCGATGCTGCCCCAAGCACGTTCGTACTGGGCCCGCTTCTTCGAAAGGAGGAGGCGTCCTTCTTTGTCCTCTTTGGTGAGAACAAGCGCTTCGATCTTCTCGCCCATCTTGACGACTTCGTCGGGGTTGATGTCGTTGCGGATCGACAGCTCGCGAGAGGGGATAACGCCTTCGGACTTGTAGCCAATGTCCAGCAGAACTTCGTCTTGGTCGACCTTTACTACGGTGCCTTCTACCAACTGGCCGTCTTCGACCGAAACCATGGTGGCGTCGTACGCCTCGTCGATCGACAGACCGCCTAGGTCATCGTCGATGATCTTGCGAGGGGTGTAGTTGCCTTCAGAGTCGAAGGTTCCCATCGGTTCTTGCCGCGACTCAAAGGGAGTATCGACAGCCTCAGGGTTGGGCTCGTACTCGGGAGTTTCTGGCGTTGGTTCGGTAGTAGTGGTGTCGGACACGGGTAGCTCTCTTGTTGGATAAAAATAGACAGTAAGAAGTAGAAAACGCTTAGCGTCCCAGCCTATCTCCAACAACACCTATGCATGCCAGCGGAGCAGAGAGAGTAGGCCGAGGAGTGCCGGCCGTTCGCTCGTGGTACCCCGTTAGCGCTGTCAGTCTGCGGTTCCGATGTTTGTGGTTATTGCCCGTACCTGACGGCCGCCGGTCGGCACTTCGGTCACCGCGCGCCTTCGTCTAGGCGTTCTTGGGCTTTGCCCGCACTCCGCGACGCACGCGTGTTTGGCTCCGAACTATCTAGTCCGGGGCCTGAGTCACTGCCCTCCGGGCGGGCCGTTCCGGGGCCACGGAGGCCCTTGCATCGGCTGGGCGGCGATCGCTTGTTCCCCGAAGTGCCGTTGTTCGTTTGGTTGTACCGAAGACGGCCGTCCAATGTCGGCCAGCCCATCTCGGCCGTATCTTCAGGTGTGGTCACAGTCGCCAGGTGCCCGCGACGGCCCCGCTACACCGTGTCGATCATCTTGCGCTTCTTGCCTGACCGTTTGGGCGGTGCAGGGCTGGCCTTTAACGCGGCCACTACCCATTTGCGGCTGTCGGCGGGGTCGATGACTTCATCGATCTCGAAATGGCTGGCGGCACTTAGGGCTTTGCCGTGCTGGTACATGCGTTCGACCAGTTCGTCGTACATTTTCGTCCGGGCTTCTGGCCCGCCCGTTGCCTCGGCTTCGTCGAGTTCGCGTTTGTAGCCCAGCTTCACGAACCCTTCGAGGCCCATCCCACCAAACTCGCCCGTGGGCCACGACACGGTGAAGACGCCCATCTTGAACCCGCCGCCCGCCATGGCTTGGGCGCCGAGGCCGTATCCCTTGCGGGTCACGATGGTGAAGAAGGGCACGGTGAGGCTGCCGGCGGTGACAAAGAGGCGCCCGGCGTGGCGGACCATGCCTGCTGCTTCTGATTCGGGCCCGACCATGAAGCCGGGGGTATCGCAGAGAAAGAGGATAGGGATGTCGAACCCGTCGCACAGTTGCATGAAGCGAGCTGCCTTGTCGGCGGCATCAGCATCGATAGCGCCCGACAGGTGGTGGTTGTTGTTGGCGATGATGCCGACGGGTCGGCCTTCGATGCGGGCGAACGCCGTCACCATGCCCAGTGCCCATTTGGGGCGTAGTTCGAGCACCGAGTCGTCGTCGGCCATCGCTTCGATCACATCGCGAATTTCGTAGCCGCGCAGCCGGCTCTCGGGCACCAAGTGGCGAAGAAGTCGCTGGTCGCTGGCGGTCCAGTCGGCCACTGGGCCTTGGAAGTACGCCAGGTACTGCTGGGCGATGGCTACCGCTTCGGCTTCGGTGTCGCACACGATGTCGACCGTGCCGTTGGCCTCTTGCACCTCGATGGGGCCGATTTCGGTGGGTTCGTACACGCCGAGTCCGCCGCCCTCGATCATCGCTGGGCCGGCCATACCGATGTTGGAGTCGCGGGTGGCAATGATGAGGTCGCACACACCGAGCAGGGCCGCGTTACCAGCAAAACAAAAGCCCGAGTTGATGCCGATCAGGGGCACCAGTCCGCTCAACCGGCCCCAGTAGGCAAACGCGAAACAGTCGAGACCAGCGATGCCTAACCCGTCGGTGTCGCCCGGGCGGCCGCCGCCGCCCTCGGTGAAGAACACGACGGGCAGCTTGAGCTTCTCGGCTATTTCGAACAGTCGGTCCTTCTTGCGGTGGTTCTGCTGGCCTTGGGTGCCGGCGAGCACCATGTAGTCGTACGACAAGACGGCGCAGCGCGAACGTTCTTCGTCGAACAGGTGACCGTTGATGTGGCCGAGTCCGCCGATCAGCCCATCGGCGGGGGTCCGTTCGATCAGCTCTTGTAGCTCTCGCCGCCGACGCTGGGCAGCTACCACGAGCGGCGCGTACTCGGTGAACGAACCATCGTCGAGCAGGTCGGCGACGTTCTCGCGGGCGGTCCGTCGACCTTTGGCCCGTACCTTGGCGACTGCTGCGTCGCGCGCCGCGTCGAGGCCGATGGCGTGGCGTTCGAGGACTTCGGCCAGGTCGGGACGAATGTGATCAAGGTCGATCGCCGTGTCGGCGGTTTCGGTGGCTTCGGGTGTTTCGCCGGCTGCGAGTTCGGCCACGACCGCACCTTTGTCGATCTGTTGCCCCGCCTCTACGAGGACGGCTCCGACCGTCGCGGAGCTCGGGGCGGTGACTACGTGCTCCATCTTCATCGATTCGATGATGACCAGCTCGGCGCCGGCCGCAACCGTCTCCCCCGGCTCCACCCGAACGGCAACAACGGTGCCTTGGAGCGGAGCGATGACCTGTTGAGTTTCCACGTGTGGATACTCGCGCATCAACGACGGATTGGTCGAAAGTGCTCGCCAGCTGGGCCGATCTAACCATCGGCGTAGGTACGCCGACCTAAGAAAATCCTCAAGGTCCGACACCAACCGGTCGAAGCAAAGCCCAGGTCAAACGGCCTAGCGGGACAAGCCCCACCCAATCACGGGGCGCTTAGGTGGAAACAGCAGTGCGAAAACTGGTAGGAGCAGCGGCGGTTGCGGGAGTCGCCATCTTCGGCGGCGCCGGAGCCTTTGACGACAACACGACGCGAAACGACAACGGCGAAATCGTCGAAGGCGGCGGCCTCGGCGTCATGGCTATCCAATCTGGCGACTGTCTTCAGCTGCCAAGCGAAGAGCAAGAGATCCAGTCACTCGAGGCCGTGAACTGCGATGTCGGCCATACCGCCCAGTCGACCGGCACGGTCACCGTTGCCCACACCGGCCCGTATGACGACTATGCCGTCGCTACCCAGGCCGAACGTCAGTGCGCGGTGCTCGCCGACACGTTTGCCGGCGGCTCCCTTGCTGGTACCGAGTACACCTCGACGAGCCTCTATCCGCTCGAAGCGGGATGGAACGCCGGCGACAAAGAAGCGAACTGTCTGATCGTGCGTTGGGACTACGGCATGATCACCGGCGACCTCGAAGGTCGCTTCTCCTAAAGGCCGGGGTCCAAGGTTCCTTGGTTCTGACCGCGATCAGGGCTGAGGAACCCGACTGGGTTACTGCGGTACGTAATACGGATCGTTCACGGCGGGGTCGGGGTCGAAGAAGACCCGGACCAGGTCGATCTTTCCGTCGTCGTCGACCCGCCAGATCTCGATCGATTCAACCCGTAGGGTTTGGCCATCGATGGCGCCGTGGTTGATGAGGTCGACCGCCACCTCGTTCTGGCATTCGACCAATCGGCGTGGTTCGAGGGTCCACCGGCGCCCTTCGCGGTGCGACCGGTCCCACGTTTTGTCGAGCGCTTCCTGTCCGATTTTTGGTGCGACGCCAACGGGGTCTTCGAGCACGACTGCCGGACTGAACAAGCTCATCCAACGATCGCGATCCTGCGCATCCCAGGCCTCGCAGTGGTTTTTGAATGCTTCGGTGGCTGATCCCATCGGGCCATCATGGGCCAGATCGTGAGCTGGCCAGAAAAGCGGTGGTGATGGCCGCCGACCGGTGGCGCCTTAGCGCTCGGTGATGAACTCGTAGTGGCCGGGGTCGGGTATCAGCCAGTGACCACCCCAGGCGAGCCCCGCACCTTCCATCACGTTGACCAGCCGTTGGTCTTGGGTGGAGAAGTTGCCGCGGGGATTGCTCCCGATATTGAGATCGATCGCTACGCCCCAGCTGTGATGCGATAGGGCCTGGCTAGCTCCTATCCGGCGCGGGCCAAAGCAGCCGGCGTACTGGCCTGGGTTCACCAGGTGCCCGAGCTCTTTCTCTTCGAGTTCGGTGAGCACGTCGCGAATCGTGTCGACGAATCGGCGGTGGCACCGGACCGAGCCGAGGATAGGAACCTCGGCTTCGACGATGTTCTCGCTTACCCAGGCCGGATCGATCGTGACATCTCGAACCCCTGGGATGTCGCGGAACGAAAATTCACCAAACCGCGCTTTGATTGCTGCTTGGGTCAACACGGCGTCTCCGTGGCGTAAGAACGGCGACTCGCCGGTTACCCGGACCCGCAGCGGGACCGGGTTGTCGAAGGCCTCGCGGAGCGCGAGTTCGGCGAGGTCGGGATTGCCAAGGATCTCACTAAGAATGAATCGTGGCGTGGTAAACCCGAGCTTGTCGCCGGTCTGGCGAGACACGACCAGTTCGGCCCCGGCGCCCGATTGGTCCGAGATCACCCCGACGATCTGCAACGTACGACCCTGGGTGAGGACCAACGACCCTGTGTCGACGATCGAACGCAGTTGCGCCGAGGTAGCGGTGAGGAGCGCTTCGCCCTCCTGAAGCGCCCTGATTGCCGCTTGGTCTTCGGCGTCAGCAAAGGGGGCGTACTCGCCAGGGTCAACGCTGATCGAGTCGAGCTCGACCCGGTAGCCGTCGGTGAGGTTCATGACCGGCTCGTCGCCGTCGTAGGCGGCGACCACCGGCGCTGGTTCGCCGTGAACGGAGGTAAATGCGCCAAGCTCGCCGACCGACTCTACTGCCTCGGCTAAGTCGGGGGGTAGGCCACCGGCCGTCCAAGCAAGCATCACGAGCGGGGTTGGCGCGGCGGTTGTTGTGGGTGCAGGCGTACTGGGTGGCACGGCGGTGGAGGTCGGTATCGGTGGCGCTGTTGATGTGGTCGGCGTCGTCGATGTGGTCGATTCAGTCGGTGCCGGGGCAGGGTCGCTGGGCGTGGTGAACGCCGACGTAACACCAAAGCCGACGGCCAGTCCGGCGAACACGAGACCGAGCAGGGTTAGCCCAAATCGGATCTTCCTCATTGCAGATCACCGGCCGCTGCAACGAGTTGCACAACAGTGAGGCCCTCACCGACCAGCTCGTATCGAACACCGTCTTCAATCCACTCGACCGATTGGCGGTCTGGGGTGAATCGACCCTGGGTCGCCCGGATCGCTATCGCCTCGACATCGGGGTTCTGGGGTGGTCCGATCGT
>CALHTF010000097.1 GCA_938038815.1 uncultured Acidimicrobiales bacterium
CAACCTGTTGTCGGGCACCTACATGGACTATCTGATCCCCACCGCCATGGAGATCCCGAACATCGAAATCGAACACATGGAGACCTTGACCGATGGCGAGAACGACGCTCGCGGCGCCGGCGAGGGTGGCATGATCGGCGCGCCGGCCGCCCTCACCAACGCCGTGTCCGATGCGCTCGGCGTCTCGGTACTCGAGCAGTATCTGCCGCCGTACCGTTTACTCGAACTCGCCGGCGTTCTACCCGCCGAGAAGGACCAAGGATAAGAACATGCCCAAGATGCGTGATCACCAAGCGGTCGATGCGGCCTATGCCCGCACCGGCCCCAACGCCACCGTCGTCCGCCAGTCGATCCCCCGGTCGGCCGACAAGATGTGGGCGGCGCTACAGACCGCTGAAGGCTGGACCCCGATCGACATTGTGGCGTCGTGGACCAGCGACGAACCGCACGGTATTGGCTCGACCCGCCGGGCAACCGGCAAGGCGGGCCTCACGATCGACGAACACGTGTTGATCTGGCGGGAAGGCCGGAGCATGGGATGGCGATTCGATCGCTCGACCTTGCCGGTCGCCGCGTTCTGCGAAGAGTTCGAACTCAACCCGACCGGCAACGACTTCTGCGAGATGGTTTGGTACTTCGCCCTCGAAACACCCGGTCCGCTCAATGCGGCGACCGGCAAGGTGTTCGCCGCCGGGTTCAAACTCAACGCCCAAAAGGCGTTGGCCCGCATGGCGGTTTGGGCCGAGGAGAACCTGCCCGAAACCCGGGTCGAGCCTTAATCGACCGCCGGTACCGGCGGTAGCCGCCGTTCGGTGAGCGCTTCGAACCGAGAGGTGAGCTGCGTGCGGTAGCTGGGTTTGGTCGCGATCAGAAAGTCGCCAGCCGCAATGCCGTCGAAAGTGATCGCCGCGACCTCGGACGGGTTGAGACTGCCGGCCAGCATCGACCCCAGCGCATCGGAGACAAAGGCCGCGTCATCGCCAGCCGTCGATCCGTAGCGGTCCTGGCGAACTCGATCGGTCTTGGCGATGCCGGTATCGATCGAACTCGGACACAGGACCGAGACGCCCACCGCCGAGCCGGAGCTTGCGAGGTCGAGCGCCAGGCATTCGGTGATCGAGAAGGCGGCGCACTTCGACACCACGTACGGGCTGGAGAACTGACCGGCGACGAACGCCGCCACCGAGGCGGTGTTGACGATGTGGCCGCTCCCCTGCTCGACCATGGCGGGCACAAACGATTTCACGGCGTGGATGATGCCCCACAGGTTGACGTCGAGGGTCCACCGCCAATCTTCGAGACTGCGCTCCCACATGACCCCGCCCTGAAACACGCCGGCGTTGTTGACCAACAGGTCGACGCCACCGTGGTCGGCTTGCACCGCCTGAGCTAACGCCTCGACCGATTCGGGGTCGGCGACGTCGACCGCGTGGGCGACCACCGAGTCACCGGCGGTGGCCGCGACGGCCTGGGCCCGTTCGATATCGATGTCGGCGGCCACAACCCGCATATCGAGCGATGCCGCATGTTCCACCAGCGCCTTCCCGATGCCGCTCGCGGCACCGGTTACCACGGCGGTCTTTCCCTTGAAGTCGTTCATGCGGGCGAGATTACCCAGCAGGTGGGTCGATCGACCCAATTTCGGCCGGTCAGCCCGGTTGGGTCTTAGGTGACCGACGCCGCACGCCGATTCTTCTGACGATGGTTCTTCCCGCCCGTGTCCGTAACTTCTTCGGCTTCGTAAAGGCCGACAGTTCGCTGATCCGTTTCCAGCTGATGTTCTTGGGTGTCTTGACCACGATCTCGTGGATCGGGGTCGCGATGACCCCGCTGCTCTACGAACACCCAATCGTGCTCGTGGGCTTTAGTCCGCGCCTGTTGTTCTTGACCCTCGCCGCGCCGGTGACGTCGCTGCCCATGTTCTTGTTGGTGGGAACGTTCCGGCTCTGCGTTGCCGACCCGGTGAACTTCTCGATCGGCAAGATTCTTGGCCCCCGCATCCACGAACGGATTCAACGCAAGCGCCGAACACCTGAATGGGTCACCAGCCGACTCTCGCAGACCGCACTGTTTCGCAAGTATGCGATGAGCGCCCTCATCTTCTTCCGCCCGACCGGCATCACGATGAACATCGCCGGCGCCAATGGCGTTTCGGGCCGCAGCGCTGCGCTGCTCGGGTTCGCGGGAACGGTGACGTACCTGCTGACGCTGCACGCCGGGGTGGGCTTCGTCGTCTAGGCCCCACCGACGAATGGGGGGTACTCCCCATTGTTGGGCGGGCGTCACTTTGGTGAAGTGAACTCGGGCCAGGCTTCACCCTCGGTAGCCTGGCCCCAAACTCTTCGGCCCCTGGACGTTGGTCCCTCCTTGGGTCTGGGGGTCGTTGCATTTCCGCTCTGCTACTCCGGCTGCAAAGCTGCGGGGCATGAGTGACTTCGAAACGATTGATCTGTCCGTCGATGCAGGCGTAGCAACCCTCGCCCTGAACCGGCCTGACAAGCTCAACGCGTTCAGCAATCGCATGCTTCATGAGATGGTGGCGGCCTTCGACGCAACCGATGCCGACGACGATGTGCGCGCCGTCATCGTGACCGGCGCCGGGCGAGGTTTTTGTGCCGGAGCCGACCTCGAGGCCGGGGCGGATTCGTTCAACTACGACAAGTTGCGGGCGGCTCCCGAAAGCGAACAAGAAGTCCTGCTTCGCCAACGCGATGGCGGCGGTATTCTCACGCTGCGAATCTTCTCGTCGCTAAAGCCGGTCATCGCCGCCATCAACGGGCCAGCGGTCGGTGTCGGGGCGACGATGACCCTGCCGATGGACATCCGCCTGGCTTCGAACACCGCCAAGATGGGTTTTGTGTTCGCCCGTCGAGGCCTGGTACCCGAGGCGTGCTCGAGCTGGTTCCTGCCTCGGGCCGTCGGCATCAACCAAGCGCTGGAGTGGACCTTCTCTGGCCGAGTATTCCCGGCCACCGAGGCACTGGAGGGCGGGCTGGTCCGCAGCCTTCACGAGCCCGACGATCTCCTACCGGCCGCCAACGAGATCGCCCGCGAAATCGCCGACAACAACTCGGCGGTTTCGATCGTCGCCACCCGTCAGCTGCTTTGGCGCATGCTCGGCGCCGACCATCCAATGCAGGCCCACAAGGTCGACAGCCGGTTGATCCAACAGCTGGGCAAGATGGGCGATGTCGCCGAAGGCGTCATGAGCTTCTTGGAGAAACGCCCGCCAGAGTTCGCACTGAAACCCAGCGCCGATATGCCCGAGGTCTATCCGTGGTGGGACGAACCAGAATTCAGCTAGTCGAAGACCTCAGTCGGTGAGCTGACGTCGAGGGTCGGGATTGGAAAGAGCTTGCAAAGGTCGTCGCCGGTCCATGCCGCGAGCCGCGCCCGGAATTGGTCGGCCAACGCTGGGCGAAGGTTCCAGCGGTAGTCGAGAAACTGGCCCCAGTGCGACATGCCCCGAAACGTCGACCGGCCGGTACGGACCCGACCGCCTGCGACGTGGGCGGGAGGAAACAACGACGTGTACGACGAGGTGGTGTACAGCCAAGAGCCGCCCGCCACCCGGTCGATCTCGGGGTGCTCGTCGCGGACCTGTTCGAGCACGGTGTCGAGCTCTTGTTGGCGCTGCGCCAGCTTCGAGCGATGAAACGGGCTCGTGTCGTCGTGTTCGGTTGCGTAGAAGTGGGTACGAGCCTCGGTACCCGACACCTGGATCGAGAACGCCCCGACCGTCGGCCAGCCCTCGGCTATATGGGTCGGAACCGGCCGCGGTAGCGACGCAAAGGCGTCCATCACGATGTCGACCCGCTCGATCTCGGTTGTTGCGCAATCGAGCGAACCAAGGATGCCGAGCCACGTGTCGTTCGATGGCGGATCGGTGGGCGCACCCAACCCCAGCCGACGCTTGAAGTTGGTGAGGGCATGCACGCCTTCGCTACAGGTTCCGAGTTCGAGCGCGACGAACCGGTCGACCAAGTCGAGCTGCAACGCCGCAAACTCGGGCGACATTTCGTCGGGCGCCGGACGACCCATATGGGCTGGCTAAAAGTCGATGACCGTACGCATGGTGTCGCCCTTGCGCATGGCGTCGTACCCCTCGTTTACCTGTTCGAGCGAGATGTGCTGCGACACCATCTCGTCGAGCTTAAGGCGACCATCGAGGTACAGATCGACAAAGCGAGGCATATCGGTGCGGAACTGGTTGGAGCCCATCATCGAACCCTGCAGCTTCTTCTCCATCAGGAAGAGTTGGTAGCCCGGGATTTCGATGTTCTCGCTGAGTGGGATCATGCCGATCACCGTTGCGGTGCCGCCCGAAGCCAGCATCAGGAAGCTCTGCTCGGCGGTGCTCTTGAGTCCGATTGCTTCGAACGAGTAGTCGACGCCGCCACCGGTGATCTCTTGCACCGCAGCGACCGGGTCGCCGTCGGCCGCGTTCACCACGTGGGTGGCACCGAGGGCTTGGGCCTGTTCGAGCTTGGACGGCTGGAGGTCGACGGCGATGATCTTGCCCGCGCCGGCGATACGTGCGCCCTGCACCGCCGACATGCCGATGCCACCGGCTCCGATCACACACACGGTCGAGCCGGGCTCAACCTTGGCGGTACGGAAAACGGCGCCGAGTCCGGTGGTGACGCCACAACCGATAAGGGCTGCTTTGTCGAGCGGCATATCTTCACGGATCTTCACCACGAAGTGCTCGTGCACGAGCATCTCTTCCGCAAACGCGCCGAGGCCGGTGAACGGGGTGACCGCAACGCCGTCGGCGTTGGTGAGCGACGGCTTGTCGCGGCCCGAGTGGCTTGGCTTGTTGGAACAGATCGACATCTGGCCGTTGGTGCAGTAACGGCACGTCCCACAAAAGCCCGACAGGCAGGTGATGACGTGATCGCCTTTCTTTACATAGGTGACGTCCTCGCCCACCGCCTCGACAACACCCGCTGCCTCGTGGCCCATGCACAGGGGCGGTGGCATCTGCCAGTCGCCGGTCATGAAGTGCAGGTCGCTATGGCAAAGCCCAGCGTTGACGGTGCGGATCAGCACCTCGCGCGGCGCTGGCTTGTCGATGGACAGGTCTTCGATGACCAACTCGCCCGGGATCTCGTTCAGTACCGCAGCCTTCATGGGCCGTTCCTCTTTCGTTCGTTCGATTGCGCTCATCGGCACCGTTAGCCGCCACCGACAATTGCCTTGTCGAGATGCTAGGCCGATACGGTCGATCCATGAACATCCTCGTGACTAACGACGACGGCATCGACTCCAAAGGCCTGCATGTTCTGGCCCGGACGATCAACGAGCTCGGCGATGTCACCATCGTTGCCCCCGACCGCGAATTCTCCGGCGCCGGCTGCTCGATCGGCGCCCTGCATCTACAACGACCCGAGATCCACGACGCTCACGTCGAAGGAATCAAGAAGTCGTGGTCGGTAAGCGGCCCACCAGCGCTCTGTGTCATGTTTGCCCGGCTCGGCGCGTTTGGAGCCCACTTCGACCTCGTCGTGTCGGGCATCAACCCGGGCGCCAACGTCGGCCGCGCCGTGTACATGTCGGGTACCGTCGGCGCCACCCTTTCGGGGCGCATGGGCGGCCTGAGCGGTATCGCCATCAGTCAGTCGACCGAAGGGTGGGGCGTGCTGGGTCAGGGGTACGAAGAGATGCTCGAATCCCAGAAGTGGGAAACCGCCGCCACCATCGCCGCAGCGGCCGCCGAAGACATGCTGGCGTCTCCCCCAGCCGAAGCACAGATCCTCAACATCAACGTGCCCAACGTCGACCTCGCCGACCTCAAGGGGGTGCGCAAGACGAGGGTCGGCAATGCCCCGCCCCGAAAGATGTCGACGGTGAAGCTCGAACCCAAACCCGGCCACGCCGGGTCGTACAACCTCGACATGGAGTGGGGTGAGCCTGGCGAAGACGAACTCGACGACACCACCGACGTGGGCGCGGTGATGCAAGGTTTTGCGTCGGTCACCGCGTTGGGCCACCTCAAAGAAACCGAACTCGCCGACGATGCGAGCCCGCTCGTCGCCATCGAGAAACTGATCAGCTAACCGCTGGTCGATTCTTTCGTTCGCTGGTTCGGTACGAGTCGATAGCGAAGATGGCCAGGCCGACCCACACGATGAGGTAGCCAACGACCTGGCCGCCCGCAAAGGCTTCCTTGTAGATCAGCACGCCGACCAGGAACTGCAATGTCGGGTTGATGTACTGCACCAGGCCAGCAAGCGAAAGCGGCATCGACCGGACGGCCTGGGCAAACGCTAGCAACGGCACGGCGGTGATCACGCCGCTCAGCATGAACAACCCGGTGGTTCCCCAACTGCCCGACGTTATCGATGGCGTGTCACCGAACTGCACGTACACGAGGTAGCCGAGCATCAGCGGACCGAGAATGGTGACCTCAAGGCTGAGGCCGTCGATCGCCCCGAAGCTGGCCTGTTTCCGCAACGCTCCATAGACGCCAAACGTGAGTCCCAGGACCAGTGCTACCCACGGCAATTGTCCGAGTTCGACCGTGAGCCAACCAACCCCGACAGCGACGATGGCGATACACAACCACTGGACCCGCCGCAGCTGTTCGCCAAAGATCGACCGGCCGAGCAGCACCGAAACCAACGGCATCAAGAAGTACCCAAGCGCTGATTCGGTGACCCGGTCGTCGCCGACCGCCCACACAAATACCAACCAATTGGCAAACAACATGGTGCTCGAGAACAGCCCCACTCGCAGGTCACGGGGGTTCGCCAGCACCGCTCGGAAGCGGTCCCAACCGCTCGTCACCGTTTGCACGATCGCCAACAAAACGACGGTCCACACCACCCGCTGAGCGACCGCGACGGTCGCCGCAACATCGGAGAGCTGCTTCCAGAAGATGGGCGAGAAGCCCCACCACATGTTCGAGAACACGGCGAGCGCGAGCCCTCGACCAAGTTGACCGCTTGGGGTCTCGGCACCGTGTTGGGTTGTGGTGTTGGTCACTGCGCGCAACGGTACCGGCTCGAATACCCCCGAGAGACCCCCGAAGCGATACGGTTTGTGGCGATGGCACGTGAATTTGATCCCTCAGCTCCCCTCAAGCCGCACACCAAGGTGCGTTCGGTTGTCGACCTCGACGGCGTCGAGAAGTTCAGCGACGGCAAGATCGAACTCGCCAACGGCGTGACCTGGCAGCGCTACTGGGTGCGCTTTAACAACGGCGAAGTTGTTGGCCACGTGTCGCACGGCGATGTCATCCCGGTGAAGTTCTGGGACCAATACCTGGTCCACAAAGAGCGCACCGAACGCGAAGCAGCCGAGGCCGAAGCGCTCGCCGCAGAGCGAGCCGCAAACATGGAAGCCGGCGGCGGCGACAGCGGTGGCGGCGACGCTGGCGGTGGCGGTGCAGTCGTGGTCAACGGGGTAACCGTTCCGCAGCGCCTGCTCGACATGTCGGCCGCGGCGCGAATCCGTCTCGGTGCCTAACGAAGAACCAACCGCCGAGCGGTATCTCGACCTGCTCACCGGCTGTCTCACCCGCGAACTCTTCCTCGACGAAGAAGCCCGCAACATCGATCTATCCGATTGGCCGGGTGGCGACGACGAGGTCGCCCAGGTTCGCCAACTATTGCGCGCCAACCAATGGCGGGTCGTCCACAAGGGCGGCGACTCCTCGCTGCGCAAGGTCGGCCACGACTGGCCACCCACCGCCGAAACAATGGTCGGCAAAGCTCGGCTGGAAAATGCCCGACACCTGGCGACAACCGCGGTGCTTGAAGGCATCCCCGGCGACCTGATCGAGACCGGCGTGTGGCGAGGCGGGGTAACGATCTTGTTCCGAGCGATCCTCGCCGCCTACGGCATTACCGACCGCACGGTGTGGGTCGCCGACAGCTTTGAAGGACTTCCGGCCCCCAACGCCGACGACTACCCCGCCGACACCGGTATCGACTTCTCCGAGATCGCCGCCCTCAAGGTGGGCGTCGACGCCGTAAAGGCCAACTTCGAGCGCTACAACCTGCTCGACGAGCAGGTCGGCTTTCTGGTCGGCTGGTTCGCCGACACGCTCCCAAGCGCCCCGATCGAACAGCTCGCCGTGCTTCGCCTCGACGGGGATCTGTACGAATCGACCATGGACGCCATCGTGGTCCTCGAACCCAAGGTGTCGCCCGGCGGCTACGTGATCGTCGACGACTACGGCGGTTGGGAACCATGCCGCAAGGCGGTCGATGACTACCGAGCGGCCCACAACATCACCGACCCAATACACGAGGTTGACTGGACTGGAGTCTGGTGGCAAAAGACATGACCGAATTTCCGACCTACTACCACCTAATGGCCGACCTTCACCGCCGTAAGGCGCCTCGCACCTACGTCGAGATCGGCGTACATGAAGGCCACTCACTCGGACTCGTGGGCCCCGACACCCAGGTGGTCGGCATCGACCCCGAACCCAAGATCGCCCACGACCTAGCCGACAACATCGAGATCGTGGCGGCCACCAGCGACGACTACTTCGCCAGCCTCGACGGCTCGCCGTTCGGCGACCTACCGATCGACCTGGCCTTCATCGACGGCATGCACCACGTCGAGTTTGCGCTACGGGACTTCATCAACATCGAGCGCTACTGCACCGCCGAGTCGACCATCCTGGTGCACGACTGCATCCCGATCGACGAAGAAACCGCCAACCGCGAACGCACCACCGTTATCTGGAGCGGCGATATCTGGAAGCTGCTCCCCTTCTTGGCCGAGCACCGTCCGGATCTACAGATCACGGCGCATCCCGTCGAGCCGACCGGGTTGGCCGAAATCACCAACCTCGACCCGACCTCGACGGTATTGGCCGACCGCTACGACGAACTGGTCGATGGGTTGATCGCCATGCCGTATTCGGCACTGAACGCCTAGGTTCGATTAACCCTTCACGTACTGGGTCGCCAGTTCGTCTAGGATACTCAGACACTCTTCAGCGGTTTCGCCAAGGATGTCGGCCACCGGACGCACCGAGTCGATTCGGCCCGCCACCTGACCACCGAGCGCCAACGCAGCGTTCATATCGCCGCCGAAGTACAGCGCCATCGGGTCAGCCATTGCCGTCATGGCATTGGTTTCGGTGTCGAACTCGAGCGCTTCAGAGGTTTCGGTGCGCATTGCCCGCAGCGCCGGTGAGGTGTGGCTGTTCAGAAACACGGTGCCGGTCTCTTTGGCTTCGACGATGGCGTTCTTCCAGTTCTCGTGAACGGGCGACTCGGCCGCCGACACCATCCGGGTACCCATCTGAATCGCTTCGGCACCCAAGGCGAAAGCGGCGGCCATCGTCTTGCCGTCGACAAACCCACCGGCGGCCACGATCGGCACGTCGACCTTGGAACGAACGAGCGGCAACAAGACCATCGACGCCACCGGTTGGGGGTTCTTGAACCCGCCACCTTCGCCGCCCTCGACTACCAGGCCATCGACTCCGGCATCGACCGCCTTCTGCGCGCCACGCAATGTTGGCACGACATGAAACACGGTCAGCCCGGCCTCTTTGAGTTGCGACGTGTACGCCTCGGGGTTGCCCGCCGAGGTCGTCACGAACTTGATGCCCTGATCGATCACAAAGTCGACGATGCCCGGATCGCGCACAAACGCTTGGGCGATGTTGACCCCAAACGGCCTATCGGTGAGGTCCTTCATCTTGCGGATCTCTTCTTTGACGTTGTCGAGTTCGCCCGAGGAGGTCTCGATGATTCCCAATCCACCGGCGTTCGAAACCGCCGAAGCTAGCTGCGACCGAGCAATCCAGCCCATCGGGGCTTGGACGATCGGAATTTCGATTCCCAGCATGTCGGTGATTCGGTTGGCGAACGCCATAGCGGTGATCTCTATTCTCTCGTGTTCTCTCAGGGGTCGTTTTCTCGACACCGCCTTGCACGGTAGTGTCACGAGCAATGAACGTTGTAGTTGTCTACGAGAGCCGCACCGGCAACACCCGGCACGCGGCCGAAATGATCGCCCATGGCGTGCGTGAGCAAGGCGGCAACGCCGAGGCGTACCCCTCGACCGGGGTCGACCTCACCACGATCGCCGCCGCCGACCTCGTGGTCGTTGGCACCTGGACCGACGGCCTGTTCTTCTTCGGGCAACGCCCAGGCGGCTCGATGAAGCTGTGGCAAATGCCGGAGATTCATCACAAGAAGGCTGCGGTCTTTTGTACCTACGCCAAGAACCCGGGCAAGACGGTCGACAAGCTCGGCGACCTGGTTGAGGCCAAGGGCGCCGAGGTCATCGGCGGCGACGCGTTCCACCGGAACAAGCTCGCCGAACAGGTACCCGGGTTCGTCAACGGCTTGATGGCCCTCGTTTAACCACCGGTGCCTGCGCTGCTGGCCGACCTGGTCGCCACATCGCAGGCGGTTGGCGCCACCTCAAAGCGGAAAGAAAAGACCGAGCTGCTCGGGGCCTATTTGGCCGAGTTGCTGCCCGGCGCAGACGACGACCCGCACCAGGCGACCATCGCTGTTGGGTTGTTGGTCGGCGAACCTCGCCAAGGCCGTATCGGTGTCGGCTGGTCGGCGGTTTCCAAGATCGACGCGGCTCCCGCAGCCGAACCGAGCCTCACCTTGGCCGATGTCGACCACGCAATCGCCGAACTCCAGGCCACGAGCGGACCGGGCTCGGTCGCTCGACGGGCGGGGTTACTCACCGAACTGTTCTCGAGCGCCACCGAAGTCGAGGTCGACTTCTTGAAGCGGCTCTTCGTCGGCGAGGTCCGCCAGGGAGCGCTCGGCGGGTTGCTGGCCGACGCCATTGCGAAGGCCAACGGCGTTCCGGCCAAGGTCGTGCGTCGGGCCGCCATGTTGTCGGGCGACTTGGGTACCACCGCCGCCGTCGCCGCCACCGAGGGACGCAGCGGGCTCGAAGCGATCGGCCTCACCGTCGGCACCGCTATCCAACCCATGCTGGCTTCTACCTCGGCCACGGTTGCCGAGGCGTTGGCTGAGACGGGCGAAGCGTCGGTCGAATGGAAGCTTGATGGCGCTCGTATTCAGGTCCACCGAGAAGGAGATGCGGTGCGGATCTTCACCCGCAACCTCAACGACATCACCGAGCGGCTTCCGACGGTTGTCGAAACCGTGCGGGCGCTCCCGGTCGCGTCGGTTGTTCTCGACGGCGAGGTGTTGGCGTACGGCGCCGATGATCGTCCCGAAGCGTTTCAGGACACGATGTCGAGCGTGAGCCGCGATACCGGCGACACGAAGAAGTCGTTACAGCCGTTCTTCTTCGACATCGTCCATGTCGATGGGCGGGATCTACTCGACTTGCCACTCGGCGAGCGCTTGTCCGAACTTCAGCGGGTGGCCGGCGATTTTCGCCTGCCGGCGGTAACCACCGTCGACCCCGCCGTCGGTGAGCGGGCGTTGGCCGAGGCCCTTGAGGCTGGGCATGAGGGGGCGATGGTCAAGAGCATCGATTCGCTGTATCAAGCCGGCCGGCGGGGCAAGAGTTGGCGCAAGGTGAAGCCGGTACACACCCTCGATCTCGTGGTGTTGGCCGTCGAGCGGGGCCATGGTCGACGCACGGGTTGGTGGTCGAACCTGCATCTCGGCGCCCGCGACGGTGACGAGTTCGTGATGGTCGGCAAGACCTTCAAGGGCCTCACCGACGAGCTGTTGCGTTGGCAGACCGAGAACTTCCCGACGCAAAAAGCCAGCGAGGACGACTGGACGCTGTACCTCAAGCCTCACTTTGTCGTGGAGGTGGCGCTCGACGGCGTGCAAGCCTCGTCGAAGTACCCGGGCGGCGTGGCTCTTCGGTTCGCCAGAGTCCGCCACTACCGCCCCGACAAGTCCCCCCAAGACGCCGACACCATCCAAACCGTCCAGTCCCTAAGAAAACCCTGACTCAGAGTCAGCACACGAAAACAAAACCCTGACTCTGAGTCATGGCACCGGCACGATTACGAGAGATCGTGGGCGCTGAGTACCTGACGTGCGTGCGACAGAATTTTGATCGCGTGCAGGTCACATTCAGACCGAAGCCGGGCTCGACGCAAGGCGTTGCGGACACCGTTGGAGGAGGCGTAACCGTGGTGCGAGGCGATCTCTCGTATGGAGAACGCACCGGAGTCAACGGCGATGAGAATGGCGAGCTGACGACGTAGCGAGGCGCCCCTTGAGACAGGCAGCGCCGCTACTTCGACCGCCAACAGTGCATTGTCGATCTGGTCGAGGGAGGGGCTAAATCGGCGGCGTTGGGAGGGAGGTAGCACCCGGACCCCATCGGCGAATCCCGCGTTATCGCTGGCCAGATCTTGCTCGACGAACTCCCGGTACTTTGACCGTCCGCCGGCGAGCATCAACGGGAGGTCTGGCGATAGCGGCAACGCCTTTGGTGCTGCCCTCTGGCCAACGTAAGCGCCGTAACTCGACCACGGGTAGGCATCGATGTCGAGGCCAACCTCGAGCGGGTTTCGGTGCACGTACCGGGTGGCGATCAAGCAGTACTCGTCGGTGTCGAGATGCTCCGACTCGAATCGACGTTCAAAAAGTGGGCCGCTAAAGCCATGCGACGCGTTGAATTGTCGGGTGTAGCAAGAGCCCAGCGCTTGCATCATCGACGACATGTTCCCCTGGGGACAGCCGAGAATCAGATGGTAGTGATTGGCCATTAAGCACAAGGCCACGACGTCGACCCCGCACCGGCTGGCTTGGCGAGCGAGCATCTCGACGAACGCGGACCGATCATCGTCATCGATAAACACGTCGTACTTTCGAGCCCCTCGGTTGACGACGTGAAACCAACCAACGTGCGTGTCGTTACGTATCTTCTGTGTCATTTCACCGAAGATACGAGTCGACTCTGACACGCTTTTGAAAACCCTGACTCAGAGTCAGGGTTTTGTTTTCGTGTGCTGACTCTGAGTCAGGGTTTTGTTAGGGAGGTGCCGGCTCTGGGGCGCGAGGGGATGATGAGGGGTTCGGAGTCGTAGCGGTTGGGGAACTCTTGGGCGATGGATTGAGCGGCGTCGTCGGCAGCTGACGCATCGGCCAGGGCGACGGCGGCGCCGGCGAACCCGGCACCGGTGAGGCGGGCGCCATACACACCAGGAGTTTCGAGGGCGAGGTCGACCATCGCGTCGAGCGCCGGGCCCGAAACCTCGTAGTCGTCGCGCAACGACTCATGGCTCTGCACCATGAGCCGACCAGCATCGGCCCATCGCCCCTGCTCCATCGCCTCACCCCAATCCAACACCCGCTGGTTCTCCGACACCACATGTCGAGCTCGGGCAAGCGTGACGCCCTCAAGCGCAGAATTCTCGACCTGGTCGATCGACGCGTCGCGGAGCGACCCAACACCGAGCTGGCTCGCCGCCTCGATACAGGTCGCCCGTCGAGCGTTGTACTCCGAATCGAGCAGCCCGCGTTTGGTGCCGGTATGCAGCACCATGACGACAACGTCGTCGGCCACGACCACAGGAGTCGTCGAGTAGTCGCGACAATCGATTCGACTCACCGACCCCTCAACACCGGTGGCGCAGATCATCTGGTCCATGACGCCACAGGCGACACCCACCCATTCGTTCTCGGCCCGAACACAACGCAGCGCCATGTCGACGGCGTCCCACTCGAGGTCGGTGATATCGGCAAGCGCGCGGGCAACTGCTAGCTCGAGAGCCGCGGAAGACGAAAGACCCGAACCACCCGGAATGTCCGAGACGAGCACGCCTTCGAAGCCCCGAACCGCGAGGCCATCGTCGGCGAACGCCCGAACGACGCCCTGCGGGTACACGCCCCACGAGTCGACCCGGGCGAGATCGTCGACCGCAAAGGATGCTGCAGTGGTCGATTCGCCGGAGTACAACACCACCTGGCCGTCGTCTCGGGGTCGAACCGCGAGATCGATCTGGCGGTCGATGGCCATCGGGCTGACGAAGCCGTCGTTGTAGTCGGTGTGCTCACCGATCAGATTGACTCGACCAGGCGACCGAACGACCGATGTCGCGTCGCCATCAAATCGCCGGGAGAAGAGTTCGTGGACAGAGAGGGTCATAGCTCCAGTTTGCCCTACCGAACACCCCGCCGAGGACTGGGGCCGACTTAGCTCAGCTTGTCGACGACCACGCCCATTTCGGCGGCGACCACGAAGGCCGACCGTCGAGTAATCAGTGGCAGGTTGTCGATGAGCAGGCCCATCTTGGCCGCCTCGCTCGTGGCGGCCTCGGTGCCACATTCGAGCACCTCACCCAGCCACTTCAGGGTCACGAGATCGTCGCTTCCCTGCACATCGATCTGCGACACGATCCATTCGAGCGCTTGCAGCAGGACGTCTCGTTGATCGAGCGGCCAACCGAGCCGAGCCGAAACCGGTGCGTCGAGGCCCATCCAATCGGTTTCGACCAGCGCGGCGAGTCGGTGCCGCAAGGTTCGCAGCGCCCGACGGGTGTCGAACGGAGCGATCTCGTGCAACAGGTCGGTACGCACCATGATGCCGGTTTGGTCGAGCACCAAGATCGGGAGCGGCTTCACCTGTTGGCGGGTCGCCCACACCAGCACGACGTTGTCGCCGCTATTTGTTGCCATGCCCCCGAGGGTCCAGCACGCCGAGGCGAGTTCGTGCATGAAGGCTCGCTGCTCGGGGGAAGCTTCGTGCACCCACGAGGAATTGGTGAAGGCTAAGCCAGCGTCGGTGAGGTCGATTACCGCGGCTTCGTTTGCGGTGGAGTCGTCGTTGAAGTCGCTCGACTCGAAGTCGTCGGCGGCCTCTTGGTCGAACAGGCGGGGGTTGGCCCGCTTGGGCGAACCATCGGCGTTGGGCGATGCGTCGAGCACCCAACGGTTGGAGACTTTCCGGGTTGGCTCCCGGTCGAGTTCGACGAGGCCAGTCGTCGTGGTTTCGGGTTCGGCTGCGACGAAACCGCACACGTCATCAGCCACCGCCACCAGCCGTGCGGACTGATCGGCGACGAGGCCGGCGACGCGCTGGCGTTGCTCGATGTCGCTTACTTGGCCGTCGACGGTGACCAGCAATTGTCGAAAATCGCTGTCGATGGCGATCGAGCCGCCGAACGCTTCTTCGAGCTGCTCATGATTTTCGAGGGCCAGGGTAAAGTGGTCGATCTCCTCAGGCGGAAACTCGAGCACCGACTCGACCCTTCGACGCAGCACGCGAGCACCCAGGGCGACACCCGAGGGGTACGTGCAGAAGCGGACTGCCCATTCCTCGGGGATCTCGTTGTCGACGAACCAGTGGGCGTCGTGGGTTTCGGCCCGCGCTTGGACGAGCTCCCAAAAGCCACGGTAGAGCGATGTGGTGGCCAGGGTTGTCGAGTCGTTGACTGTTTGGGTCGCGCTAAGAAACGCTCGGCGCATTTCGGCGGCATCGCCAAAGCGGTCGTTGGCGTTGGTGGAACATGCCCGAACCAACAGCCCGGCGAGTTCGGGGTCGAGGCCCGGCACATAGGTGGTTGGGTCGGTGGGTTCGGCGCCGGGGCTTGGGGCACCCGACTCGAACGGGTGCGCGCCGCAGATCATTTCGTAGAGCAGCACGCCAGCGCCATACAGGTCGGGGCTGGGGTCCCAACGTTCGGTCGAGGAGGTAACGATCGGGTCGACATAGCTGTGGGTCGGCGATGGCAACTCCTCGAGATCGAGTCGGATCAGCGGATCGACTAGTGCCACGCCTCCCTGCACCCGCAGGATGCTCGACGGCTTGATATCGCCGTGCACTAGACCTTCGGCGCGAAGCTCGCGAAGCTTCGATCGCTCCTCGGGACGCAACAGCCCAGCGGTGCCCCAAGCTTCAAGTTCGCGGATTTGGCGGACGTCGGGGTGGATCTCGGTAAACACCTGCAGCAGCGAGTCGAGGATGGCGATCGCTTCGGCTGGGGCAAGCGGGTTCCCGCTCATCGTGACGTCGGCCAGCGACTTCCCCTCGACAAATTCGCTGATCAGCCAACTGCGCTTCTGAGAATCGATGACCACCGACACCTCAGGCACCAGCGCGTCGGCCGGGGTGCGTCGCACGATGCGGTTGAGGGCAGCCGAGCGGATGACCGGGTCGAACACTTTGCCGACCATTGGGGTGTCGGTTGCATCGTCGTGGAGCAGAAAGGTCGCCCACGCCGGGCCGATGCCAAGCCGGTGTTGCACACGGTAGCGGCCATCGACGATGTCGTCGGGGTCGACCTGGGGCACCCCAGCGAACGCAACGGTGCGCCGTTGGGCGGCGATGAGTTCGTCGAGTACATCGAGGAGCGGTTCGAGCGAACCCAACCGCTCGGCCGGGTCGGGTTCGAGCATCGATGGCAGCAGGTCGCGGAGCGACTCGGGGCATCCTTGAGGCGGTACGTACTCCGGCCAGTCCTGGGCCGACCAACGGGTATCGCCAGAGAAGAGATAGTGGATAACGGCACCAAGTCCGAAAACATCGACCGCCGGGTTCCACGGGCTCGCCGAGGTGCTGTCGGTCCCAACTTCGGGCGGAACGAACGCGGGGTCGATGTGGTGCGCCTGATCGTCGGCGGGCGACCCGAGCGGACCGGGACTGCGCACGTGGGCGGCTGCCTGGGCGGTAATCAAGATGTGTTCGGGAGCGATGCGCCCGTGAACGACTCCACCAGCGTGGGCTTCGGCGAGTGCTTCGGCGATGTCGCGGATCCAGCCGAAAACCGTCACTTCGGTGGCATCAATGCCCTGATGAAGCAGCGCCCGCAGGGTGCGGCCCTCGGGTTCGAGGTACACCATTGCGGCGCCGAGCCCGTCTTGTTCGAAGAGGTCCACCACCTCGGGCAGCCCGCGGGTTCCCGAGAGTTCGAACCATTGCTCGTGACGAGCTCGAAGCTGGGCGATGTCGCCGCCTCGGTCGATCCGCAGGAGTCGGTGGCCGCGGACCTCGACCTCGCCGGCCTGTTCGGACACTTCGGGAATCACTCTGAAGAGGTCGTGACCCGACGACGCTTCGAGATGGTCGACAACCCGATACCCAGAAAGCACCACCGGGTCGGTGCTGGTGTGCGCCAAACGCGACAAGGTGAGCATCGCCTGCTCGCCGGCGTTGAGATCGCGGGCGACGGTGTCGGGGAGAAGTTCGGGCGCATTGATGAGCCGGGCGAGTCCCATCACCCCCGAGACCTTTGACTGACCGCCGGTGGTGATGTCGATCGACCGAGGCTTTTGGGTGAGCACGGTTACTGGCTCGACCCACGCTGGCGCCAATCGCTGGTCGCTCGATACGAGGAAGTGACGCAACACCTGGGCTTTGTGGTTGGCAACCTCCTGGGGTGCCCACCGGGCTCGACCGTCGACGGTCCACTGGTACCGGTCGCCTCGGACATGGCCGGTCCAGTCGTGAAGCTCGACGACATAGATCGCGTGCGGGGCAAGGACGACTAAGTCGAAGTGCCAGCGCCGGCCGAGCGCGTCGGTGATGTTGAGGTCGGGAAGCAGGTACGTGTCATCAGGGGTGTTCTCGGCCAACGTGGCCGACACGGCACGGGCTAGCGGCCCGGCGACACCGTCTTGAAACCGCTGCTCGACTCCCACATTCCATACGCTACGCATAACCACCGCCCTTGTGGTGGTTCCCCCATGAATGTTGCACCGTTCGCAACACCGAGCCGTCGGCAAGATCGGCCCCGAAAAGCCGAAGAGCTGCGGGGAGAAACCTCCCCGCAGCCAGTCGAAGCAGGGCCAAAGCCCCTCTTGACAGCTGTTCGTCCCAACAGCTGAATCAAGTTTCTAGTCCATGGCCGAGCTCTATGTCACGGCCACTTTGTGTCATGGTGTCACAACTTGTGACATAGCTTCTCAACCGGGGGAACGAAACCAAGTCGACGTCGTACTCGCCGTTCGATCGGCACCGCGAGAAGCAAGAAAACCCCGGCAACAAGGCCATCGACCCAGTAATGGTTCCCGGTGATAACCACCACCAGTGCAGTGGCAACGGCGTGGGCCGGGCCGACAGTTTTCCACCACCCGGAGGCGTATTTCCAGCCAAACCAACCAATCTGTAACGCCCACGCCATATGAATCGATGGCATGGCTTGGAGCTGGCCGGCGGTCTGATAGCCAAGTGCGGAATACACCGACTGTCCGTACAACGCCGGCGTGTCGATGATGCCGAGCCCCTCGACAAAGCGAGGTGGGGCGACGGGGAGCAACTGCATCAACAAACAGGCGGCCGTTACCGCTGCGACCACGTTTCGAAACGAGCCGTACTCGTCGCGGTTTCGGAACCACATCCAAATCAGTACGGCGATCATCGATGGCACATGAGCGATTGCGTAGTAGATGTTGTTGGCCTGAACGAACCACCCGTGAGGCAGCGCCCACTGTTGAATCGTCGCTTCGTTCGGCAGCCAAATCGCCCGCTCGAAGTCCCACCACCCCTGGGCCCGCGAGTAGGCACCATCGAGGTCGTAAACCGACAGTCGACCGGCCACGATCCAGATGGCGTACAGCACCATCACCACGGCTGCTTCGTAGGAAAAGCTCGACCACAGGGTTGCCTTTGGCGAATCAGACCGGCCGATTACCAGGCCGGCGACCACCATGGCGGCGGCCATGAGTAACGCGAGTTCCCAGGCCAGCCACATCGTCGCCAGGGTATTACAAACCGTGCCGACCCTGGGGTTCAGCCGAGTGGCCGATTAGGCGGCCGCCTGGTCCGCAACCGTCTCGTCGAACTGGAAGAGTTCGCCGAACGAGATCACCACGCCGGCGGTTTCATCGTCGGCAGCCGCTCGGTCGAGCTGGGCGTCAAATACCGCCCGCGACAGCGCGGCCTGAGCCGGCCATTGTCCGCTGTCGAACGCCACGGCGTACCCGCCGTCGGCGTTGGCCTTTTTGACCGTGCCCAGCAGCGATTGTTCGCCCGAACCGTCGGCCACGCCCATGACGACCCGCTCACCGACCTTCAGGGTAGGCGCAGCTTCGGTGGCGAGTCGCGGACCGAAGGCCACAACTCCGCCGGTAAGCGATGGCAGCCGGAGCAACGCCGACTCGCCGTTGAGGCTGACCCGCACGGCGGATTCGAATCGGCGGGCGCCTCGGCGGTCGGCGGCAAAGCGCCACGAGGTCGCACGCTCGAGCGCCACAAAAAGCACGATGATATTCAGCACCAAGAAGAACAACGCCACGGCCACGACGCTGAATTCTCGGTAGGTCGTAAAGCTGTAACCGAGGACGCTGGCGATGAAGTAGGCCCACACGCCAAGGCCGGCCAAGGTGAGAAACATCAGGCTTGAGGGGAGATGCCCAATCGCTCGCTCGGACCCGGTACGACCCTTGGGCGTAACCAGGAACTTGGCACCGTTGGGAGCCACGAGCCGACCTAACGCTCGCACGCTTGAGGGAAGCCGGAAGTAGTCAAAGAGCACGCCGGCGCCGAAGCTGTGGCGACCCCGCGCCAGCAGCAACATCGCAAACTGTTGGGCCAAGAACACGCCGCCGTAGAGCGGAACGAACACCTTCAGCGGTGCATCGAGTGGCGCGGTGCCGGTGGCGACAACGACCAGCGCGAGCACAAAGTAGCCAAGGGTGCGAAGCCCTTCGAACCACCCGCTAAGCGTGGCCGCGTAGGCCAGCTTCTGCCGGAGGGTGAGCCCGCCTTTCAGAATCGGGTTGTCCGAGCGGAGGATCTGCATGGCCCCGGCGCCCCAGCGCCGTCGTTGCACGGCGTATTCGAGATAACTGGCAGGCGCGAGACCTCGGGCCAGGACCTTGTTGTGAAACACGGTCTTCCACCCTCGACGATGCAAGCGCATCGTGGTGTGGAGATCTTCGGTCAAGCTTTCGACAGCCACGCCGTCGACCGACCGCAACGCACTGGTTCGCAGTACGGCGCTCGTACCGCACCAGAAGGCTGCGTTGTGCAGGTTCTTGCCCGGCTGAATCACCCGGTAGAACATCGCCTCTTCTTGGTACGCGCCGACATGTTCGAACGAATCGGTGTTGTAGAAGTCCTGGGGGGTCTGCACCAAGGCGAGCCGTTCATCCTCGAAGTAGCCGATCGTGTCGGTGAGAAACCCAGGACTCGGCACATGGTCGGCGTCGAGTACACCAACCAGGTCGGTAGTGATCTGGGTCAAGGCGTTGTTGAGGTTGCCGGCCTTCGCGTGGGTGTTGTCGGAGCGGGCGATGTAGTGCGCGCCGAGCGCTTCGGCCATCTCGCGGACCCACGGCCGGTCTCCGTCGTCGAGCACCCACGTTTCGTGGGCCGGTTCGAGGTCGACCGCCGCACTGACCGTAGGCAACAAGACCTCCGGGTCTTCGTTGAAGGTCGGGATCAACATGGCAATCGTCAGGTCGGTCTCGGTTACCGGCTCGGGCACCTCGGCCGCATCGGTGTCCCACACCGAGTACACGAATAGCGCCAGGCTGATCGCCCCGTGCACCTCGAGCAAGAAGAACGGAATCGATAGCCACAACGCATCGGGCGCGAGCGTGAAGGCGAGCCGCCACGCAAGATAACCAACAGTGACAGCCAACGCGAACACTGCAAGGAGCCGCATAGCCCCAACGCGTTGCCGAGTGGGTGAGTCGATTGACATGTCCTTTAGATTTCGACCCATTTCGACCCCGACCTGATGGGCCGAATGACCCATTCGGTTCGCGGGGCAAACGTGTCGATCATCGGTACATGCCTCAGAGACTCACCCTTGGCATCTTGGTCGCCATTGCTGTCGTCATGTTCGGAACATCGATGGTGGCCATCTCGGTGCGGCCCGAAGTCGATCTTCGTGAGCCAGCGTTTACCGTGGCCTCACCGCGCTTGGTCGGCGGTTCGCCGATCGAGGTCGACGCGCCGCCGACTACCGATCGATCGGGCGAAACTCCGGTGACCGTCGACCCCGAACCGGTTGGGCCGAACTACGACTTCCTCCAGGACTTCCCCGGTGATGGCAAAGTGCTCGGTGTTACTACCCGGCGCGGCCTCGACAGCGAACTCTCCAAGTTCGAAACCACCGCTGGCCGGTTGCCCAACATGATCCAGGTGACCGCCGGTTGGGCCAGCGACGACTACCAGCCATGGTTCACCGAACGAATCGCCAACCGGGGCGCCATGCCGCTCATCTCGTGGGAGCCGTGGGACTCGGCCCGGGAAAGCACGGTCGACCAGAATCGGTCGGAACAGCCGGCCTACGCACTCGACCGGATCTTGGCCGGGGACTTCGACGACTACATCGACGACTGGGCGACCAACCTGGCCGAGTGGGGCGAGCCCACGGCGCTTCGGTTCGCTCACGAAATGAACGGGTACTGGTACCCCTGGGCAGAAGGGCGGAACGGAAACGCTCCGGGCTCCTACGTCGACGCGTGGCGCTATGTGCATGATCGCTTCTCGGCCGCCGGCGCCGACAACGTGATCTGGGTATGGAGCCCCAACGTCATCTACGAAGGCTCGACTTCAATCGCTCCCCTGTACCCCGGTGACGACTACGTCGACTGGATCGGCATGGTTGCGTACTTCGGCCACGGAACCGAAACGCCGCTTGCCTACCCGACATTCGATCAGCTCTTCGTACCGACCCTTGAGGTGCTCGAAGAGATCAGCGACAAGCCGGTGCTGGTTACCGAGACCGGCGCCACCGAACGAGGCGGGTTTAAACCCGACTGGATCACCCACATGCTCGACGAGTTCGCCACCAGCGACCGGATCATGGGCTTCGTGTGGTTCAACGTCGACAAGGAAACCGACTGGCAGATCAACAGCTCGCCCGAGTCGGCCCAAGCATTCCGCACCGCTGCCGCCGATGTTCGCTACCGCGACGCTGGCCCGGTGTATCTCGAGCCAACCGACGGCGAGTAGCTAGCGGATAATCCGGCGGGCGCCCTGAATGAACGCCCGACGAGCCAGCTTGCTCGAGTCGTAGCGCCAGTTCGCTTCGCCTTCAGCGCCTTTGTCGATCTGGAACCAGATAAGCGCTTCGACCTGTTTGTGGTTAGCTAACAACTTGAACATGCGGCGGATCCACAATGCCTTGTCGCGGTCGGCTTCGACGCTTGAGGTTTCAGCGATGATGATCGGCTTGGAGGTCACCTGGCCGACGTCATCGATCGACTGGTCGAAGATGGTCTTAAAGCTCTTCCAGCCGCCGAATTGCGTGAGTTCGGTTCCGCCGTTGTACCCATCAAGGCCCACGTAGTCGACGTAGGAATCGCCGGGGAAGTGCGCCCGGTAGTCGCTCACCGTGGCTCCGGCATTGGGCGACCAAACCCACTTGACGTTGGTGACGCCTTCTTCATCGAAGATGTCTTTAGCGGTCCGGTAGGCGCTCACCACGTGCGTTGGCGTATTGCCGCGGGCACCCGAACCCCACGGGTACCAAAAGCCGTTGAGTTCGTGCATCCAGCGGATCCACACCGGATCGTCGAGCTTCTTGATTTGGCGGGCCCATCGCCGCAGATCGTCGTCGATGGCGCCGGTGATGATCGAGTACGCCGGGTTGGGCGAGGCGGCGACGTCGCGTGGCTCGAGGGTGATCATCACGATGTGACCCCGACGTTGGGCTTTGCGGATTTCGGCGAGCGGAACCTTGATGTTGGGGTTGGCGAAGCCGTGCACGATGTCGGCGTTGCGACCAACGTCGTCTTTGTAGTCGGCAGCCTCGGCCAGATCCCACGGAATCGACCGGCCGCTCACACCGATCTTGAAGTTCTTACGCCCCTTGGTCGCCGGCTCGATCGATTTCGCCGATGGCAAGGTCGGGCGCGCCGGGCGCCGCACCGAACTGCCGACCGGGCTGACGACCGAAATCACCGCATCGGTCCCGGGTTCGGCGTCCAGTACTAGCTCGACCACGTTGGCTCCTTTGGTTTGCACCGAAAGGTTAGAGATTGCGCCCGGGCGATTGAGTGTGCGGGTCGTGGCGGCGACTCCGTCGACCAGAACCGTCACGTCGATGGGCGCCGATGGTCGACCATCGAGCGACACATGAATGCCGGCGGAAAAGTAGCCGTAGTTGCCAGCAAGCGGGTACCGGATGGTCGAGCGTGTCGGGTTGATGCCGGCTCGCACCCGACACAGGTTCGACGCCCCGACCGTTACATTGCCGGCCGACGCTGATCCGAGTTGCCATCCCGACGGGCACGTTCCAGGCTGAGCGTCGAACGCTAACCAGTAGGGTTCGCACTCGCTGTTGGCTGGTTCGTCCTGGCAGGCATCGAAGCCGTCGCCGCCAACGAGATCGTCGGTGCCGTAGCCGCCGTCGAGGAAGTCGTTGCCGGCGCCGCCGCGCAGGGCGTCGTTATCGCTTTGACCCGACAACCGGTCAGCCCCTTTGCCGCCGATTATCGTGTCGTTTCCGGCGCCGCCTTCGATGCGGTCGCGGCCGCGGCCCGCGTTGATGTAGTCGTCGCCCTCGCCGCCAAAAATCCGATCGGCCCCCGCACCGCCACAGATCACATCGTTGCCTTCGAAGCCATAGATCTTGTCGGCGCCGCCCAAACCAACGATCACATCGTCGCCGGGGCTTCCGTTGAGCACGTCGGGCCCGTCGGTGCCGATCAAGGTCGCCTCACGTCCGTTGCAGGTCGCGTCCTGGGCAGCCTGAGCAGCACTCGGCTCGGTGCTGATAACAGACAAGGCGGCGGCGAACAGAAAGAACACCACAGCGACGGAAAAACGCTTCACGCGAGGACTACACCTGGGTAATTCGGGGGATTGGCGGCTAGGTCTGAAAGACTATCGAAGATAGTGAAACGACGCATAATCACGTGAAGTGGTCGCCGGTGGCCGGTCTGGTCACGCAGTGTGTTCTTTTGCGCAATTGCGAGAGGATCTAGAGAACGAGGCGACCCGTTCGGAGGTGCTCATAGATCTCGAGCGCCTCGACCGCCATTGGCTGGAGATGGGTGGGCAAATCGCTAAGCGCCGGCACCGGACCAGGCGGTGGGCCAAACTTGGTCGAGGTCTGCACCGACGAATACCACACTGCGCCCCACACCCCGTCGGTATCGCGACCACCCGGCGGCCACGACAGCATCGCCGGGTCGAACCCAACACCCAACGCCGCACAAAGCGCCGGCAGATACCGGTCCGGGGCGGTCAAGAAATCGTCGGAATCGAGCACCACGACGGCGCGGTCGAGCAACTCCAGTTGTTGCGGGAGTCCGGTCTGATCGAGCGGGAAGACCTCCCACTCCTTGGAATAGCTGGCGATCACCCGATACGGATGACGCAGTAACAACCCATGGGTGAGCGAGTCGAGCCAGCCCCGCGGCAGTTCGGGGGTCAGGTGAGCGCTCATATGCTTCTGGTACGAAATCGCCATCCCCTCCCCCAGGGGCGCCAGACAACGAGCCACCGCATCGTCGAGATTGGTTGGTCCCGCCGCAATCGTTTCTTCGCGCATCGGATGTTCCATGCCGGTCGACGCGAGGTGATACGGGTAGAACGGCTCGTCGATCACCACCGTGTCGGGGCGGTTCTCCCAGCTGCGCATCATCGCCGTTGACAGGTTTCGAGGCCCCGACCACATAGCGATTCGGTGCGTCTGTGACGGTGTAGTCGAGTGTTCTGGCACGGTCGAACCATAGGATTTGGCGCCGCCGACGTCAGCATTGCCGCATTACGTCGATACGGTGGTCAGCTTGAGTTCCCCCACGACCGACGCTCCCGCCATCACCGCTTCCGACGCGATTCCCAACCGATATTTGTACCGTTGGCAACTTGAAGCCCTCGAAGCTTGGTTGGCGTGTGGCCGCCGCGGGGTCATCGAGGCGGTGACGGGCAGTGGCAAGACCAACCTGGCGATGGCGGCCGTTATCGATGCCCATCGTCGCGGACTCTTCGTCCTGGTGGTCGTGCCGTCTCGAGTACTGATCGAACAGTGGCACGAACGGCTTACCGAAACTCTCCCCAACTGCACGATTGGCCGGCTCGGCGATAACCACACCGACAAACCACCGAGCTGCGACATCCTTATCACCACCCGTCACTCGGCATCGTCGCACCAGCCCAAGCCCCCGGGCGACCGCGGTGGCCTCTTGGTCGCCGACGAGTGTCACGGATTCGGCGGTGGCGTACTTCGCCGAGCGCTGATCGGCGATTACAACGAGCGACTCGGCCTCACCGCAACCCTCGAGCGTTCCGACGACGCGGTCGACAAGATCCTGCTCCCCTACTTCGGCGGCGTGTGCTTCCGCTACCGCTTCGGCGCCGCCATCAAAGACGGCGTGTGCGCCCAGCCCCGAGTGGCTTTCGTATCGGTGCCGCTCACCAAAGAAGAACGCCAGGACTACATCACCACCGAAGCAAAGCTGGTCGACTCACGCCGCACCCTGCGGTCGATCCCCGGCATGCCGATCGATCACTTCGGCGAATTCCTCGCGGCGGTCAACCACCTCGCCACCAACGACGCCGGCCCGCAGGGCCGAGCCGCCAACGAGTACCTGAAGGCGTTCGCCAAACGTCGCGAGATCGTCTCGACCAGCACCGCCAAGTACGAAGCGCTCGGCAACTTTGCCGACAGCATCAAGACCGCCAACGGCTCGCTGATCTTCACCGAAACCGTTCGAGCCGCCAACCACGCCGTAAACCGGCTCGATCCGTTCGTGTCGATCGAGGTCATCACCGGCTCGACCCCCAAGGCCGAACGCGAAAAGATCCTCGGCGACCTGCGCGAGCGCAAACTCGCCGCCGTCGCCGCTCCGCGAGTGCTCGACGAAGGCGTCGATGTCCCCGACGCCAACCTGGGCATCGTGGTCAGCGCCAGCCGCACCCGCCGTCAGATGATTCAGCGCATGGGCCGCATCCTTCGCCGTAAAGAGAAGGGCAGCGGCGCCCGGTTCGTCATCATCTTTGCCCGCGACACCGCCGAAGATCCGACCGCCACCGAAGACCGCGACGGCTTCCTCGACGAGATCGAAGAGATCTCCGAATCCTCCGCTGTGTTCCATCCCGGCGAGTTCGATCAGATGGCCGACTTCCTCGACTACGCCGGCCCCGAAGAGATCATTCAACCCGAACAGGTCGGCCCCCTCTTCGCCGACCCCGACGCCACGGGCGCAGGGCGAATCACCAAAGACATCCTCGAAGGCCTACAACTCACCGATCCCGAAACCTGGGCCGACGCTGCCCTCTTTAGCGCCGACACGCTCTGGACCAAGCTCGGCAAGGAAAAGCTCTACGCCCACCTGTCGTACCTGGCGTGGGACGCCGTAACCCCGCTTCACCAAGCGGTGTGGGCCAAGTACGCCGACGAGCCACCGGTCGACAAAGACGAGGTCTCCTACCTCGAGGTCGACAAGATCGAGGCTCCGGAAATCGAAAAGCCCAAGAAGAAGCCCAAGCGCCTCTCCACCGGTGAACTCCCGGTCATGCTCACCCAGGTCGGCAAAGAGTGGGTCGTAAAGTGCAGCGGCTGCGGCGCCGCCTCGGACCCCACCCCCTACAAGTGGCAAGCCCTCGACCAAACCGTCGAGTGCGACTGCTGGGGCTAGCCCCCTTCTCGGTCGGTCGCTCGTAAGCTCGCTCCCTCTGCGCTTCGCTATGTCCCAAAACCTGTGCCCCTCGTCCTGCGCTGGCGCTCCGGACTCTTTGGCCTCCCTTCGCAAAATTGTCGCCGCTTGATCGACTCTGAGCGGGTCTTGCTGCGCGGCGACACGACTCCAGTCGGCCCGCCGAAGCCCCGACCCGAAGCCAGGCCCCAATTCCCACGCAGAGCGCGATTCGCGCGTCCGCAAGCCGGTTTTGCCCTAGAATCCCACGCTCTGCGTTCAGTGCCAGGCTCCAGTGCCAGGCTCCAGTGCCAGGCTCCAGTGCCAGGCTCCAGTGCCAGGCTCCAGTGCCAGGCTCCAGTGCCAGGCTCCAGTGCCAGGCTCCAG
>CALHTF010000098.1 GCA_938038815.1 uncultured Acidimicrobiales bacterium
AATTGACACAACCGGTACCGGTCGGTCTTCGGTCCTGGCGGACCAACGATCCTTAGCGAGTTGCTAGACAACTCGGGATTGGGCTCATCAGCGGTCCTCGTGACCGACGCGGATCGAAGCCCGCCAGGGCTGAGACCGACCTACTCCTCGGTGACGGCGTAGAAGTTTCCTTCGCGGGTGCCCACATAGATCCAGTTGTCCCACACGGCCGGGGTCGACTCGATGCAGCCCCCGCCACCGAGGCGGATCTTCCACAGCTCGGGCGGCTTCGACGTTGTGTCGGTCACGTCGAAGGCGTGCAACTGGCCGATGCAGTCGCCGATGATCAGCGTGTCGTCGACCACCACCGGCGACTGCCAGGTCGGGCCTTGGAGCTTGATGAACCAGCGCTCGTCGCCCGTCATGCGGTCATAGCCAATGATCTTGCCCTCGTCGGTCGAGACGATCAGTAGGTCTTCGTGCAGCGCAGGGGTACCCCACACACCCGAGTTGAGGTACGGCCGCTCGCGTGCGCCCCACACCAGCGGGTCGTCGGGGTTCGACGGATCGAGTTTGAGGATCTGTCCGATCTCTTGGGATCGCCCGGTGCCCCGTTCGTACTCGACGCCCACGTACAGCATGCCTTCTTCGTCGACCACGATCGATGCATCGACGTCGTCGCCGGCCCAGTACCGGAACACCCGCTCGACCGGGCCGCCTTCTTTCAGCTGCGAGATATCCCAGCCCTGTACCAGGCCACCAGAGTTGGCGAAGTACATCGTGTTGCCGGAGATGGCCACCGAGTTCTCGATCGAGACGTTGTTGCCCACCCGTCTGATCAGGTCGTCGTCCCAGCCCGGTGCGTTAAACACCAACTGCGGATCGACGGTGACCAACCCGTTCTCGTCGTAGCCCCGGTTGAGCTTCACGACGTGAATCTGGGAGTTCTCGCCGCCCTCGAAGAGGTAGTCGTCGATCACCAGCGCGGCGCCGTCCCAGTCGTCGTTCCACTTGGTCGGCGACACCGCATCGGCCGACAGGCGCCACAGCTCGACCGGTTCGTCGCGGTCGATGGCGATCGCTCGGAAGAAGTTGTCGCGCGAGCCGGTGTACACGATCGGAAACCCATCGGGGTCAACGGTGACCGACCCCTTGATGATGTCGCCCACCGGGAAGTCGGGCAGGATCCGCTCGCCGGTGTACGCGTCGAGGAAGTGCACCTTGGCGGCATAGGAGCCAAACACCACCCAACGGCGGCCCTTGCGTTCAAAGACCGACGGTTGACCCGTCCAGCCCGAACCACACCATTCGATCGACTCGCCGCCCACGGTCGACTGCGAACACAACCGCCCGGTCTCGGGGAACCGCCATCCAACGGTGGGCGATGAAGGCACCGGTCCTTCGCCGTAGTACGAGCGGGTTGGCGACCCACGGAACGTCAGTAACCCTTCAACGGTGTCGCCCCACGGTTCGCCGGAGGTCAGCGGGTCGACCCACCCGTCATAGGGCGGCCGGGTGGTGGTGGGCGGAGGCGGCGGGGCCGTTGTGGTGGTCGAGGTCGTGGTGGTTGTGGTGGTTATCGCCACCTCGGTGTCCCACCCGCCCTTGAGGGGAAACGCAATCGAAAGCGCGGCGGTGAGGAACAGCACACCGAATGCGCCGAGCCCTAGTGCGAAATACCGCCCCCCAAACATCGTTCGCATTGTGGCACGACCTTCGGCACTTTAGGGTGCCGAGAGTTGGGGCTTCAGAATCCGAACGACGGCGGGAACCCGGCCTGAGGAAACTGCGGTGGCAACAGGCCGCGGACCTGATCGCGTCCAATACCCTGGGCAGCGTGACGGTTTCGAGCACCAAAGAAATCGGTGCGGGAAAGATCCTGATCCGAGGCTGGACGAAGCGGTGTCCGGTCTGTGGCGAATCGAAGATCTTCCGCGGTTACTTCGAGCTCGTCGAAGAGTGTCCGCGGTGCGGGTTCCGGTTCGAGCGCCAGGAAGGGCAATTCATTGGGGCGATTGGGGTCAACACGGTCGTCACGTTTTTCACCATGACCTTGGTGATGGTGCTCGGGCTGGTGTTCACCGCCCCCGAGTTCAACGTCGTCTTGATCATGACGAGCAGCATCGCCGTCGCCGGCCTGCTTCCGCTGGTCTTCTTCCCGTTCTCCAAGACCGTCTGGGCCGCCATTGACCTGCTCTTGATCCCCCTCGAGCCAGGAGAGGCGCCGCTTCGTACCCGAGGCTGACCCGGGTCCTTGAAACGCCCGGTTTAGTAGCCCGCCTTCGGGGCCAACACCTTTGCGGGACTTTGGTTTGGCTTCGGCCGGAGCGTTTGGTTCGCCGCTCGGTTGCGGACGAGAGTCGGCGACCGGCTCAGCCGACGTGCGTCGTTGGTCGGCCAAGGTCCAGCCCATGGGAACGGTTAGCTTGTCGCTGTGGGATTCGCACAGGCCAATCGCAAATGCCGGATCGGTGTCGGTGGGTCGCAGCAACACCTGGAGATTGTCGCGATCGAACGACGCCAGGGCAGCGATTTCACGGCCACAACCTGGCCGAACACATGCATTCACAACCTAAACGCTACCTGTGATCGCATCCGACATTGAGGATACTTGGCCAGAACGCCTCTGGAGAGATCAAAATTGACTGAAAGGCATCTAAACGCATCCTGGTCTACACTGTACCTTCGTGGAACTACCCCCGGAGAATCCAATAAAGCAGTGGCCCCCCACCCAGCCGAACGCGTGGCCGAGCGACCTCGACACCCAAGTTGCTCCACCGTCGTTGAACGAAGCTGACCCGCTGTTGCCGATTCCCGAACCCGCAGTACCGGTTCTCGACGGGTCGGCCGACCGCGAGGAGCGGACACGCTCGAACTTCCTGCGACTCCTACCGGTATTCCTCGCCTTTGGCGTGCTCGGACTCGTGACCTCGCTGTGGGCAATCCCCCGCATCGAAGACTCCTTGCAAGAAGAGGCTCGAGAAGCACTGGTCGAAAAGGGCATCAAGGTCGGGTCAGTGACCTTCGACGGCCGCGACGCCAAGCTTGCCGGATTCCCCGACGACATGAGCGCCGAAGCATTCGCCGCGGTAGCCGACGTGTCGGGTGTGCGGTCGGTTGAGTTTGTCGACCAGGAGGCAACGGTCGCCAACCAGGTCGAACTCGACATCACGGTCGACAACGGCGAACTTCGCATCGCCGGCACCGTGCTCAACAACACGCAAGCCAAACAACTCCGGACCGCCGCCGAAGACACCTTTGGTCGCGACAATTTCGTCGACGACATCGTGGTGGCCGACGAAGCGGACTCGGCGGTCATCGACTCCGAAGACGCTCGGGTCCGCCAGCTATCGGAATTCATCGTGTCGCTCGGCCTCGCCAGCGTCGCCGACGTACAGGTGCAGGGCCCCAGTATCGACATCGAGGCGGTCGTGGCCGACATCGACGCCAACACCGTGATGACCCTGGGCGCAACCGGCCTCAGCGATTTCACCTCGCGGCAGGTCAACATCCAAACCGGGCCGGCGATCGGAATCGACCCCGAGATCGATGACGACTCCGACGAGCCGAGTGGCTTCTTGATTCCCGCCGAACCCCAACTTGCCCTCATCGCGGATGAGTTCAATTCCGCAAGTTCATTCGAGCCTGGCTCGGCAACCCTCACCACCGAGGGCGAAGTGGCGCTGGACAAACTCACCGAGTTGCTTGGCGACTTCGATGGACTCGGCGTGCAGGTAACCGGCCACACCGATAACACCGGCGACGCCATCGAGAACGTTCGACTCAGCCAGCGGCGGGCCGACGCGGTGGTCGACTACTTGGTCGCCGCAGGGGTCAGCAGCGACCGGTTGGTGGCGATTGGTCTCGGTTCAGCCAAGCCGGCCGCATCGAACGACACCGACGACGGCCGGGCCCAGAACCGCCGAGTCGAATTTGAGATAGCCGGCTAGGCGCACCGCCTTTTCGCCCGCCGATACACTCAGCCGGGTGACCAAGAACGCACCCGTCGTCGCGCTCGATGCCGACGACACGCTTTGGAAAAACGAGGAGTACTTCCGCGACGCCGAACACCGCTTCGTCGACCTCGTGCGCCCCACCTGCGACCTAGACGAGGCGGCGATCGTCGACCATCTGCTCGGAGTCGAGCGCCAGAATGTCGACATCTACGGCTACGGCGTCAAGGGATTCACCCTGTCGATGCTCGAATGCGCTCACGAGTTGTCGGGCGGAACCATCGAACCCGCACCCCTTCGCGAGATCCTCGCCCTCGGCCAGGCCGTGCTACGTCACCCGGTCGAGTTGCTCGACGGCGTGGCCGACGCCATCGACGAGCTTCGGGCCACCTACACCCTGCTCCTGATCACCAAGGGCGACCTGGTGCACCAACAAAACAAGATCGACGCGTCGGGTCTGGCCGACCGCTTCGCCGCGACCCACATCGTGGCCGAGAAAGACCCAGTTTCCTACGCTGCGGTGCTCGATGACCATGGTGTTGCGGCTACCGATTTCGTGATGGTCGGCAACTCAGTGAAATCCGATGTGCTGCCGGTCATCGAGCTCGGCGGCCAAGGCGTGCACGTGCCGTACCACATGACGTGGGCGGCCGAAGTTGTTGAAGCGCCCACCGAAGACTTCCCGGTGATCGACTCGCTGGCCGACCTCGCCCCCCTTCTCGAAAGCTGGCAACCATGAGGCTTGTGCGTCGACTCGAAGGGCCAGAACTGGGGGCCTACGACCACATCTCGGGCCTGATCACCAACAAGGTCAAGCTGGTGAAGGTTCCGTGGCTCCCCAATGGCGCCGATGGGCTGGCCCTTGCGACCTTCGTATTTGTCAAAGACGACATCGATCCGACCGAAGCTCGGACCCTCATCGCTCACGAGCTCGTACACGTCCGCCAGTGGGCCGAGTACGGCGTGATCGGTTTCGCCTACCGGTACGTGCGCGACTACCTGAAGAACCTGGTGCGGCTGCGCAACCACTACCAGGCGTACCTAGACATTCCCTTTGAGATCGAGGCTCGCCAACAAGCCCATCAATGGCAGAGCGCCCGGGCAGCGCGAACGCCGTAAGGCTCACCGGCCTCGGGTCGGTGCCGATAGGGGTAGGTGACCTCTGAGACCGAGCCGCGCCATTCGTTGGCGAACCGAGCGTTCACCCTTCTGACGTTGGGTGTCGGCGCCGCGGTAGTCGTGGTGATGTTGTTCGCCACCTTTGCTCCTGGGCCTCGCCCGTTCTTGCGGAGCGGCAACGAAACCGAAGTTCTCGGCCAGATCGAAACCGCGCCACCAAGCTCGGCCGAAACCCAGCCGATCGTCGAGGTACTCCCGACCGACGATTGGTCGAGCACCAGCTTCGGCGCCTCCGACCTCGCCTACGGCGACGATCCCGTTCTCGACGAGCTTTACGATCGCTGCACCGACGAGGATCACCAAGCCTGCGACGACCTGATGTTCTCGGTAAAGGACACCCGGTCGTCCTATGAGCTGTGGGGTCTGTCGTGCGGGAATCGCAGCGACCTCATCACCGGAACCTGTGTCGAACGGTTCGCCGACGGTGAGTTCGATCCGCAATTCGACTACGCCATCGGCGACTGTGTCGTGTTGCCCCGATCCGATGCGGCGATCTTCCGTCGCGTCGACTGTGCCCAGGCCCACGACGCCGAGGTCATCTCGAGTCTGGCGAGCCCCCACAAACTCAAGGCTCTCGACGGGTCGTTCTATGTCGGCCCTGAGGCGGCGATCCACATGGAGAACGCCTGCCGAGGTTTGGTGTCGACCCTGGTGGCCGATGAGGCCTGGGCCCACGGTCCGTCGTTTACCGCCGGCGTCATCACACCCACCTCGGAGTCGACCGACGAGCTGTTCGACTGCATCATCTTGTCGCCCGGCAACGCCTTATCCGCACCACTAACCGGCGAACAGTAGGCCGCAGGGTTTCCTCGCTTCCCTTTGATCGAACGTGTGTTCGATTGTTTGTCATAGGATCTGCACCCTCGGCGACGGCACCACCATCCCCGTCTCGACCGCCCGCCGCCTGGCCTGCGACGCCAACATCATCCCCGTCGTGCTCGGCGGGCCCACCGACCTCATCGACGTCGGCACCTCACACCGAACCGCAACCCGACCCCAACGCCGAGCACTACGGGCCCTCTATGCCACCTGCATGTTCTGCGACACCCCCTTCGACTGGTGCCAAATCCACCACATCACCCACTGGTCCAACAACGGACCCACCGACCTACAAAACCTCGGACCCGTCTGCAACCACCAACATCACCCGGAACGCCGACAACACCCTCAACCTCGTCGCCCCCACCGGCGAAATCCTGTTCCGCACCGCAATCCCCCACCCACCACCAACCCACCCCGAACCATCACCGGCCGCACCCCGGGAAAAGCCAACGAAAGGCGACGACCAAACCCACGGGCCAACCAAACGACCAGCCCGCAACCAAACCCCCACCCCAAACCAGTCCCCTGAAACCCAACTCGCCTTCACCGCCGCAATCGACCCGTAATTGGCTCACCGGAGGCGCCAGGAGCCGTACCCTGGCACTCGGAGATCAACCCATGGCACAAAACATTTACGACGATCCCGACTTCTTAGCTGGATACGCGAGGCTTCCGCGCCAAACATTGGGGCTCGAAGGTGCGCCGGAGTGGCCGGCGACCCAGGCATTACTTCCGCCAATGAGCGGGAGGCGGGTTGGCGACCTGGGCTGTGGCTTTGGTTGGTTTAGTCGGTGGGCGGCCGAGGAGGGCGCCGAGTCGGTCGCAGGGTTCGATATTTCTGAAGCGATGATCGATCGTGCCAGCACCGACACGGGCGCCACGTTCGACGAGCGCGTTGGCTATCGCCGGGCCGACCTCGAGTCGATCGATCTCGGCACGGCGGAGTTCGATCTGGTGTACAGCTCGCTCACCTTGCACTACATCGAGGATCTCGCCCGCCTGATGTCGACCATTTCGTCGTCGGTTCGACCGGGCGGACACTTGGTGTACTCGGTCGAGCATCCACTGCTTAGCGCGCCGACCAGCCAGGCGTTCCAGACGGGCGCCGACGGTCACACCATCTGGCCCCTCGACAACTACCTGATCGAGGGCGAGCGAGAGCGTTCGTGGTTTGTCGATGGCGTGCGAAAGCAACACCGCACCGTCGCCAGTTGGGTCAACACCACGATTCACGCTGGCTTCCAGATCGACGAGTTGATCGAGTGGGGACCTTCGGCCGACCAGATCACCGAAAACCCGAAGTGGGCCATCGACCTTCACCGGCCGTGGTTTCTGCTGGTCCGAGCGAGCAAGCCTTAGGTGGCGGGCCCGACCTAGCTTTCGACGAAAACCTTGCGTTCGACCGCGAGCTGCATTGCCTTGGCGACATCGACTACCCGGGGGCCGTCTCGGTCGACGTGCATGGTGACTTTGTCGCCCTCTTTGAGACGGAGCTTTCGTTCGCCGTCGACGGCGAGCAACACGGGTCCGTCGACCTCAACCGTTTCGCCAAAAGGTAGTGGCCGGCACTCGGTGTAACCGATGGCGGTGTGGTGGCCGGGGGCGGTTGGGGCCACCACGGTTTGCGACGCCGAGGCGGGCGGTTCGAAGCGGATCAGCAGGCCATGATCGTCGTGTTCGGTGACTGGCACAACCAGGCCACCGACCGACGAGAATCCAATGGCGGCCGGGTCGGCGCGGGTAAGTACGGCGAGTTGCATCGTGTCGGGGTCGAACAGGTCGAGCGACCCAACGAACCGGTCGTCGACGGCCACCGCATCGATAAGCGCGAGATCGTCGGGGCCGCCGGGTTCGACATATCCGGGCGTGCCGGCGACGGCGGTGATGTGCACGACCTTGGCCTGGGTGGTGATCTCGTCGACGGTCACCACTCCCCCGGCGACCAAGCCGAGCACCACGCCAGCGACCGTGGGCTCCCAGTGGTACGGGAAGGCGTTGTTGGTGCCGGTCGACAACGGCAGGACGGGCAAATCGATCCAGCCTTTGGCGGCCGCCCGGTTGGTACCGTCGCCGCCCAGCACCACCACGATGTCGGCCCCGGCGTGCTTGAGCGCCGCAGCAGCGTTGACGGTGTCTTCTTCGGTGAAGACCAACTCGAGGTCGAGTCGGTCGTAGCTGATCTCGGGTCGGGTCTCGACCGCTCGGCGCATGATCTCGTGAGGCTCGTGGAGCACCTTCCAGGTAACCGGGGCCACCTGCGCGGCACCCAGCGCTAACCGGCGAACGATGCTGATCTTGTCTTCGAGGGTCGAGGTTGCCGCCGATGCGATAACTCGCCGGACATCGCTGCCGGAACGGGGGTTCACGATCAACCCGACAACGCCGGTTGGGGTGGTCTGGCTAGGTTCACTCACAAGGCCGGAGGCTACTCTCAGACCCTTGGCTGCTACCCAATCCCAACCAGCGTCCACCACCGCATCGTCGCCCACCGAGGTGCATGCCGCGCTCGACTTGGGCACCAACTCGTTCCACATGTTGGTGGCCCACATCAACGCCGACGGAGCACTCGAAATCCTCACCCGAGAGAAGGAACGGGTCCGGCTGGGATCGGGCGCCGGCGACATCAAAGAGCTCACACCCGAGGCGATGGACCGAGGCATTGAGGCCTTGGCCCGGATGCGCAAGATCGCCGATGCCTACAACGCCCCCATCAAGGCGGTGGCCACCAGTGCGGTGCGCGAAGCCAACAACGGTGATGAATTTGTGAAGCGAGCCCGCAAGAAGGCGGGCGTTCAGGTCGATGTGATTTCGGGCGTTGAAGAAGCTCGGCTGATCCGGCTCGGCGTGTTGCAGGCGGTTCCGGTCTTTACCAAGAAGTCGCTCGTGGTCGACATCGGCGGCGGCAGCACCGAGACCATCATTGGTAAGAAGCAGCAGATCCTCGATGCCCGCAGCCAAAAGCTGGGGCACATCCGCCTCACGGATCGTTTCTTTGCCGGGGGCCGCATCCGCAAGACATCGGTGGCCGATTGCCGCGACTATGTCCGGAGCTTCTTGGTGCCGGTGGCCCGTGACATCAACAAGATTGGGTTCGATGTTGCCGTTGGCAGCTCGGGCACGATCAGCGCGATCGCCACGTTGATCGAGGTCCGTAACGGCCGCCAGCCGAACCGGTGGGTCAACAACGTCACCTTTAGTCGAGGCGATCTCGACAAGACGATCGACGAACTCACCTCGGCCATCACCAACAACCAACGCAGCAAGATCGACGGTATCGATCCGGGTCGCGCTGACGTGATCGTCGGCGGCGCCATCCTCCTCGAACAGATCTTCGAGGCGTTCAAGATCAAGAAGATGACCGTGTCGAGCTACTCGCTTCGAGAGGGTGTGTTGCTCGACCAGGTGCGGAAGAACCAGGCGACGGCCGATGGCGACGGGCTCCATCATCTTTCGGACCTCCGCCGAGACCGAGTGCTCCGCTTGGCTCGGGCCTACAACGGAGATCTCGACCACGTACTGCACGCGACCGACCTCTCGCTCGAGTTGTTCGACCAGACAGCGAAGGTTCATGGGCTGGGCACCGTCGAACGCGACTACCTCGAAGCGGCTGGGATGTTGCACAACGTGGGGCTGTTTATCTCTCACGGCGCCCACCACAAGCACTCGTATTACGTGATCCGCAACAGCGATCAGCTGGTGGGCTTCACCGAACACGAACTCGAGATGATCGCCCAGGTAGCTCGCTACCACCGCAAGAGTCACCCCAAACCCAAGCACCACGAGTTTGCGGCGCTTCGACCCGCCGATCAGTCGACGATTAGGGTGCTCGCCGGGCTGCTGCGGCTCGGCATCGCCCTCGACCGCAGCGGCTTGGGCCACGTGGCCGACGTTACGGTCGATGCTGGTCGCAAGGTCAAAATTTCGCCGGTCGGCCAAACCAAGACCGATATCTCCCTTGAGTTGTACACCGCTCGACAGCGAGTCGATCTGCTGGCCGAGGCGTTGGGTCGTTCGGTTGAAATCGTGGGCTAACTCACGTCTACCCCGTGACAATCGCCACCAAGTCTGTGACGGTTCTCGCAGGCCTCGTCCCTCAACCAGGGCGTAAGCTTTCGGAGGTCACACACCTCTCCTAGGGCGGGAATCATGATCAGCAACTTCGTCGTTGCGTTCGCCAAACGCGAAAAAGCAACCCTGGGCCTGTGGCTCGTGCTGCTCCTGGTGGGCGCGGTCGTGTATCTCGGGGTGCTACCTCGCAACGGGTTCCCCAGCGTCGACGTGCCGATCACGGTTGCGTCGGGTAGCTATCTTGTCGACGACCAGGTGCGGGTCGATGAAGATGTGCTCAAGCCAATGGCCGCCGCAGCGAAAGGTGTCGACGGGGTAACCGGCATTCAAACCTTCGCCGCCGACAACGGCTTCACACTGGTGGCCGATCTCGATACCTCCCTGACCTCGGCCATCGGGGTCGATCGTCTTAGCGAAGCGTTCGAAGACATCGGGCTTCCGTCCGAAGCTGACCTGTCGGTTAACAGTGTCGATGCGGCGCTGATCTTTAACGAGTTCGACCTGCTTGCCGCCGTGCAAGGTCCCGACGGTATCGACCCGGCCGAACTCGACGCGGCCGCCGAACCGGTAGTGGCGGCTCTTGAATCCCACCCCGACATCGAACGCGCAGAGATCCTTCGTCTACTTACTACGGGCATCGACCCATCGTCGGGCAGCGAAGTGACTCGGCAAACCAACTTCGCCGAACTCGCCTTGCGCGATGCGAGCAATATCGACGCCCGTCCCGCAGTTTCGATTGGCGTGGTCGCTACCGGTGGCGTCGATGCCATTGCGATCGAGGCCGCATCGACTGGGGTGCTCGAAGATCTCGAGCTCGACGATGGCTTCTCGGCCGTTGTTTCGTTCGATCAGGCCACCCAAATCAGCCAGCAGATCTCCTCGCTCCAGCGCAACGTGTTCACCGGAATCTTGGCCGTCGCGGTGGTGAGTCTGCTGCTGATTGGATGGCGGGCCGCCCTCATCACGTCGCTGTTTGTATTCACCGTGATGGCGGTCGCGATGATCGTGTTGTGGCTGGTCGGCATCTCGCTCAACACCATCTCGTTGTTTGGCCTCATCCTCACCTTGGGCCTCTTTGTCGACGACGCCATCGTGATCGTCGAGGCGATCGACGCGTTCCGCAAGGAGTCCGATTCGCCCATCGAGACGATTCGCTACGCGATCTCGCGGGTCGGCTCAGCCTCGGTATCGGGCACCCTCACCACGGTGCTGGTGTTTGCGCCCATGTTGTTCGTTTCGGGCGTGCTCGGCGACTTCATTCGTCAGCTTCCAACCACGGTAATCATCGGGCTGATCCTCTCGCTGTTGCTCTCGCTCATCATCATCCCCACCCTGTCTCGCACCCTGCTACTCGGACGCGACCCGAAACCTGGACTACTTGCGCCGATCGAAACCCGCCTCGCCCGCGGCGTGTCGTGGTTGCCAGCCCAACTCCGCGACAACCGCCGACTCGGTATCCCGATCGCCATCGGCGGCATTGCCCTGAGCGTGGGATTGATCTTCGCCGGGCTGCAGATCGCCGGCCAGGTCGGATTCGACATCTTTCCGGCCCAGGACGACGGTAACGAGATTGCGGTCGAATACGAGTTCCAACCCGGTTTGAGTATCGAGCAGGCCCAAGCTGTTGCATCGCAGGTCAACGAGACGATCATCAACGACCTGGGCGACTTGCTCGAGCGGAGCTTCACCTATTTTGGCAACGAGCGCAGCGCTGGCGCCCAGCTGACCTTGGTCGACTTCGCCAAACGCGATGTCAGCTCCCCCGAACTCGCCGACCGGCTGGAGTTGCTGCTCAACGACGTTGACCAAGCCCGCATCACCGTGTCGATCCTGTCGAACGGACCGCCAGAGTCGGAGTTCCCGTTCAGCGTTCAGATCTTCGGCGAAGACGTCGACAAGTCGATAGCGCTCGGCAACGACATCGCAGAAGCCGTGCTGGCTGAAGAGTTCGTGCGCCGCGACAACTCGACCTTTACCGTTGCCGAAACCCGCCTCGACCGAGTCGATGTCATCGCCCGCGAAGATGGGCGACGGTCGATCGAATTCCTCGCTCGTTACACCGATGACGACACCACAACCTTGCTCGACGTCACCGAGAGCTTCGTCAAGGAGAACTTCGGCCCCGACGAACTCGAAGCTCGAGGACATCCCCGTGACGCCCTCGGATTCGACTTTGGCCAAGAGACCGAAAATGAGGAGTCATTCGCATCGACTATCTCGGCGTTCGTCACCGCCCTCGTGTTGATGTTCGTGTTGCTGGCCGTGCAGTTCCGCTCGCTTCTGCAACCGCTACTGGTGTTCCTGGCCATCCCGTTCAGCTTCTTCGGCGTATTCGGCGGGCTCTGGCTCACCGGCAACCCGATCAGTTTCTTCGTGATGCTCGGCCTGATCGGCTTGATCGGCATTGCAGTGAACAACACCATCTTGTTGACGGACTTCGCCAACCAGGAACGTAAAGCCGGCGCCGACAAGGTCACCGCCATCGAAACCGCGCTGCGCCGCAGGTTCCGCCCGCTGGTGGCAACATCGCTCACCACCGTGGCCGGCCTGCTGCCCCTGGCCCTGTCGGACCCATTCTGGGAAGCGCTGGCCTTCACCATCATCTTCGGACTGTTGTCGAGCACCCTGCTCGTACTGCTCAGCTTCCCCTACTACTACCTGGGCGTCGAGTGGCTACGAGACAAGGTCCGCCAACTCCGGCGTCGAGGCCGCGCCGACAGCATCGACCCAGCGAGCGCCTAGCTTTCGAAGCGGCCGCCTAGCGGTTAACGACCCCGACGGGTGGAAATCGATTCACCCACCAAACAGGTGAGTACGGCGTTCAGTTCGGGGCTATTGGCGTGGTAGTGATAGCCGAGTTCATCGGTGGTGTGGCCGTTACATTCATCGAGCCCAGCCGCTGCTAGGTCGGCTTCGGCGAGCGGGCTGTGGATGGCAAACCCATCGAGAGCAATGCCAAAGGCCCGTGTTTCACCATCGACCTCTTCGCCGACCTCGGAACATCCCGTCGCTCCGTGCAAGTGGTAACCCGCAACCGGGTTGAGGTGCCCGCCGCAGTCATCGAAGGCGGCGATTGTGTACGCCCCAAGGATGGCGTCGACCGGCGCCGGTCCATCGATGGTCACCCCGCTTAAGGTCACCCCAATCTGCGCGCCGACCGGGGACGGCGAGTCACCGACGATGGGTGTCACCGGAATTTGAACCGTTGACGTGATGGGTTCGCCCCCATCGAGCCAGGCGATTTGCCCCTCGACACAGTGATTCTGGTATTCCTCAGCAACATCGGGACGAGCGGCACCATCAAAGGCTTCGGGGGTGTCGGTCACATGCACCTCACCATCGTCATGCAGATGCCAGTTGTCGTCTCCGTAGATTTCGGGAAGGTCAAGGATGAATTGTCCGTCAAGGTCATAAAGCTGCTCACCATCGAACCAGATGCCAACTTCGTCCGCAGTGTCCGTAGTGGTGGTCGGACAGAACGGTCCGACATCACTATCGGCCGGATAACCAGCGACGGTGATTTGATAGCAGCTGGTCGCGGTGCCGCTCGACAGCGTGCAATCGACAGTGACGATCTCGTCGACTAGCGCACCATCGATGAACAGGTCGACCGGAGTCGATGCCTGGCCATCAGAGTTGATCGCGCCTTCATCGGCGGGTTCGACGACGGTTGTCGGATCAGGCTCGTCGGTAGAGTCGACTACCGAACCAGCCACAGAGTCAGCGCTCTGCGAACCACATGCTGCGCCCACGAGGGCAAAGGCGAGCGCAAGTGCAACGAGTAGCAGGGCCGAAGGGCGGAGGTCACGGGTCATGACTCAAGGTGTAACGACCGAAGGTAAGAAACCAACGCTCGCAAGGTAAGAAAACGCTGCTCGACCGGTGGTCGTCAGTTGGTGAGGCGGGTGGCGATGTATTGGTCGAAGTCGTACACGTTGCGTTCGAGGTACGACAGTGGTGCCCGGTCGAACTGCGGGCGCTCGACATTGGCCCGCAAGCCTTCGACTATTGGCTTGTCTTCGCTGTTGACCTGGTGGATGAGTTCCATCACCTGCCCAACATAGGCATCAGCATTGGTCTGGGAGGCCAGCGTGTCAGGAGCGATCGCTACCTGCCAGGCAACCCTCACCTGACCGGTGCCCACCGGGGTGATGCGCAGAAACCACAGCCAGTCGGGCTGAAGCTGAATCACGAAGCCCGGGAACACGGCGCCCAGCACGATGGTCTTGCGCCAGTCGTCGGTCAGATGGGTGTTGGCTGGGTCGGCGAGGTCAGGGCCGCCATCGTGGTGGACCCGGTGATGGGCCCACCGACTGGTGCCTGGGTACATCGTGGTGTCGAGGGTGTTGTCGCCGTCGGCGGCGAAGCTGTCGCTGTGCACCTTGAAGATGTGCAGCGCATCCATGAAGTTCTCGACCAGCAACTTCCAGTTGGTGTCCCACACATCGACCTGCTCGAACACCGGAACGTAGTCGGCCATCTGGTAGCGGCTCACGACCTCGGTGAGCCCGGCGACCGCAGCGGCCAGCGGTTCGCCGGTCGAGCGCTGATTCACAAAGATGAACCCCTCCCACACCTCGGTGGCCACCGTGTTGAGCTGGTGTTGCGCGGGATCGAAGGGCGAGCCGTCGGCCTCAACCGAGTCGTTCATGTACGGGCCACCGATGAGCGAGCCGTCGGTTCGGTACACCCACGCGTGGTACGGACACGTGATCCGCTCGGTGTGACCGCAGCCGTCGAGCAGTCGGGCACCTCGGTGGATGCACACGTTGTCGAACGCCTGCACATCGTCGCCCGATCGCAGGACGATCACCGACCGAGACCCAGTGACCGTCGGCAGTTCGGCGGTCAGGTAGTCGCCCGATTCGGGTAGGTCGGCGGTGCGGCCGACACACAACCAGTCGGTGCCGAACAGCCGCTCGGTCTCGAGCGCTAGCACCTCTGGCGACCTATAGGCCTCGACCGGGAGCATCCGAGCTTGGGCAAAGTCGACCCCTGCCGTGCTAGCGAGTTCCTCAAAGATTCCCATCAGCGCTCCCCTGCCTACTCATCACGATCTTGCTGGTTGGGGTTGTCCATGTCTTCAAGAGTGTCGCCTACTCGCCACGGCAACGTCGAAGCGGTAATTCGCCAACCGTCATCGCCGAGCTGCACGAGCGAGAACTCGCAGTCGACGAGTTGGGCAATCGTCGCGTGGTCGTTGCCCGCTTCGGTGATTAGGTCGTCGAGTCGAGCCGGGCGAGGCACGGCGACCATGCGGTCACGTACCAGAACCGCCACCGAACCAGCGCGGTAGATTTGGCGGCCGTCGTCGAGCACCCGGTGGCTCAGCGGCCCGGCGGTACCCGCCATGCGGTGCCACTCTTCGGTATAGGCACCGCTCGGCGCCCGCTCTATCATCACCGAACCGTCGGCGTTCCACTCGAGCATACCGGGCTCGGGATACGCGGTTACCGGCTGAAACCCAACCCCGAACTCGTTGCCGTGGTCTCGGGTAAACCACTGGGCAGTGGCGGTTCGCTGCCCGCCGGGACCGACAGCTAGGTCGGTGCAGGTCGTGTAGCCGCTGCTCGACTCGCTCTGTGCGAGGGTGGACAAATCATCGAGCGAACAGGCGTCGAGCGACCCACGGTCGGCCAATCCAAACTGGTCGGCGCTTATCCGGATGTCGGCCATGAGCGATTCGAGTTGGAGCCACACAACCGTGGAGGTGGTGTCGGAGGTGCCGTCGGCGTTGTGAATCGAGACTCGCTGCCAGGCCCCTCGAACCAGTTCGGGCACTTGGGCGGCCACGGGGCGGAGCGGTTCGCTCGACTAGGACGAGTAGTCGTAGATGCCGCGGCCGGTCTTTCGGCCGAGCAGTCCACCTTCAACCATGCGGCTAAGCAGTGGCGGTGGAGCGTAGATCTGCTCTTTGTACTCTTCGAACATCGCCACGGCCACGTGGTGGATGGTGTCGAGTCCGATCATGTCGCTGAGCGCCAGCGGACCCATCGGGTGACCACAGCCCATCATCATGCCGTTGTCGATGTCTTCTTTGGTGGCGTGACCATCGCCGAGCAACCGAATCGCCTGCACAAGGTACGGGACGAGCAGGTAGTTCACGATGAAGCCCGAACGGTCGGGGGCGATAACCGGCTCTTTGCCCAGGCGATCGGCAGCAAAGGTGCGAACCGTATCGACCACCGAATCGCTGGTCAGGATCGACGGGATGACCTCGACCAGCTTCATGACCGGCGCCGGGTTAAAGAAGTGCAAACCAACCACGTTCTCGGGGCGGGTGGTGCTCACGGCGATCGAGGCGATCGGGATCGACGACGTGTTCGAGGCAAAGATGACGTCGGGCTTGGTGCAGATCTCGTCGAGTGCCTTGAAGATCTCGTGCTTGAGTTCGGGCGACTCGACCACCGCTTCGACGACCAGGTCACAGTCGGCCAGATCTGCGAGATCGGTGGTGTAGTTCAGGTTTGCCAGAGCAGCATCGTGGCCCGCTTGGTCGATCTTTTCGCGCGACAGTGCTTTGCCAAACGATCCTTCGAGACGCTTTTGTGCGCCCTCGACCGCTTCGGCACTGATCTCTCGAACGATGACCTTGCAACCGGCCTTGGCGGCAAGTTCGGCGATGCCGGCACCCATTTGGCCGCCACCGACCAGACCTACGGTTTCGATAGCCATGATTACTCCCTATTTCTCAAGAATTTCTGAATCTCTAGGGCTGCGCTCGGCGCAGCCACGAACTGCTCTGGCTGAACTACCTGTCGAACTGAGTTACCGGTGGTAACTGGGAGACTTAGTCGTCGTGTTCGGTGATGGTGACCGATTCGATCACGACATCGGTAGTGGGCTTGTCGCCCGGACCGGTCTCGACGCCTTGCATGGTGTCGACCACGTCGAGGCCGGCTACGACCTTGCCGAACAGCGAGTACTGCGGCGGAAGGCCAACGCCCGAGGCGCCACTCACGATGAAGAATTGGCTGCCGTTGGTGTTGGGTCCGGCGTTGGCCATGGCCAGCGAGCCAATTTCGTAGCGTCCAGGTGCGGGAAGTTCGTCCGCGAAGCGGTAGCCGGGGCCACCACGGCCGGTGCCGGTGGGGTCTCCGCCCTGGCACATGAAGCCGTTGATGATGCGGTGAAAGATGATGCCCTCGTAGTACTTGTACCGAGCGAGAACCACGAAGTTGTTGACCGTTGCCGGAGCCGATGCGGCGTCGAGGGCGATGGTCATGGTGCCAAGGCTGGTAACCATCTCCGCGGTGTAACGCTTCGACGGGTCAATGCACATCGGCGGTGCGCTATCGAACTCGGTCTGGCGGGCAGAGGAGCCGTCGGCGGCTGGACATTCGGTAGGCATTTTGGCTTTCCTTCGGAATCGCATTTTTGTGCCTCGTGGTTCAGGCATCGGTTGGGTGAACGAAGCCTCAAGTCTCGCACACCGAGCCAAACGACTCGGTACTCGGATGCAATCGCGATGCTCTAGCGACGCTTTTGCATCCGAGTTCGGGAGTAACTACTCGACGATGGTGATGGTTGAGGCGGTCTGCACGCCTACCTCGCCGCATGCCCAGCAGCACGATTCCAGCTTTCCTCGCCAGGTCACTTCACACTCGGTGCAGAGCAGCGAGATCCAGATTCGACGGCGGGAACTTCCCGTAAGGGTTGCAGAAGTCTGCGGCAACATGAGGGTCAATGTATGAGCGAATTTCGCGCCTGCGGTGGATACTCGCCCACTTTCCGTGCTTTTTCTTACAACACAAACAACACCAGCAACTCTTACATCCGGTGCCAGGCTCCAGT